>NZ_JBNUPM010000011.1:0-65974 GCF_050409425.1 Facklamia sp. P13064
TAGTTTTATCCCGCAAATTTTTAAAATTTCAGGACATTTTCATTTACGGTTGACATAGCTTTTTTAACTTTTTATAAATTTTTTGTGAATTCTTTTTTGTTCTTCAATTCTATCAATAACCTCTGATGAATAAAAATCATTTGAGACGATCTATAGTCCGACCATCTCAAATGTTTTAACTTTTATTATCGATTGATAATTCTATATTCTTTGACTAAGTTCCTTTGTTAATTCTTCATAACCATCTTTACCAAGTAAGGCAAACATATTACGTTTATAGGCTTCGACTCCCGGCTGATCAAATGGGTTGACACCATTAAGGTATCCAGAAATAGCGACTGCCATTTCAAAGAAATAAATCATTTGACCGAGGCTTTCTTCATTCATTGCTGGAATGTTAATAATAAGATTAGGTACCTCTCCGTCCGTATGGGCAATCATAGTTCCTTGATAAGCCATTTGGTTAACAGTTGACATTTTTTCTCCCTCTAAATATGAAAGACCGTCAACGTCTTCTTCTAATTGAGGGATTGTTAAATCTTTCCTAACTTTTTGGAAGTTTAATACCGTCTCAAATATATTTCGTTGGCCATCTTGAATAATTTGACCAATTGAATGTAGGTCTGTTGAAAAGTTAGCTGAACATGGGAAAATTCCTTTATGATCTTTTCCTTCAGACTCGCCAAATAACTGTTTCCACCATTCACCGAAAGCTTGTAAAGCTGGTTCATAGTTGATTAACAATTCATTGACCTTTCCTTTGCGATAGAAAATATTTCTTATAACAGCATACTGCATGGCTTGATTTTTTGCTAAATCCTCATTTAGATAAAGCTCTCTAGCAATTTTTGCCCCTTCAATCAGCCTTTCTATGCTTGCACCACTTACAGCAATCGGAAGCAAGCCCACTGGTGTTAAAACTGAGAAGCGCCCACCGATACCATCTGGGATTACAAAAGACTCATAATTATTTTGTTGGGCTTCTTTTTTTAATGCTCCTTTAGCTTGATCGGTTGTCGCATAAATTCTTTGATAAGCTTCTTTTTTTCCATATTTTTTGATTAGTTTTTCTTTTAAAACCCGAAAAGCAATTGCTGGTTCCGTAGTTGTTCCTGATTTAGAGATGATATTAATAGAGAAATCACGCTCTCCAATTACTTCTATTAAATCATTCAAGTAAGTGGATGATATGTTGTTACCAGCAAAAAGTATTTGAGGCAAACTTTTGCTTGGAGCCATCATATTATAAAAAGTATGGTTTAAAAAATCTATGGCTGCTTTAGCTCCTAAATAGGATCCGCCTATGCCGATTACTACTAATACTTCCGAGTTCTTTTGAATTTTTTGAGCTACTCCTTTAATTCGCTCTATTTCGGATTGGGGGAAATCAAGTGGCCAATCAATCCAATCCGTAAATTCAGAACCTGCCCCTGTTTTTTCTTTAAGTTCACGTAAAGAGGATTCTGCGAACCCACTTAAGTGCTCCATTTCTTTTTCTTGAAAAAAGTTCAAAGCCTTCGAATAATCAAAGCTAATTGTTTCCATTTATAAACCTCCTAAACTTCTATCTTGGTATTAAACTCATTTTCTTCAATAGAATGCATTGCTTGATCAATCCATTGTGGCATCTTATCTGCTATGGTCTTAAATCCTATGTCTGGTAAATTCCGTCTTTTTTTTCTTCGATTTCTAACAGGAAACAATGGGGTGTTAATTTTATCTAGTGCTCGCATGGATAAAGAAATTTTCTTACTGTATTCATCAATATCAATTACAACTACTTTAACTTTTTCTCCAATATTAATGAATTCATCTAAAGCCCCTACATATCCATGTTTACATTCGGAAATATGCACTAGACCCTGTTCTTCATCAGAAAGCTTTATAAAAATACCATAGTTCTGGATACCGGTTACTTCTCCTTCAATAATATCTCCTATTTTAAACTTCATATCGATTACCGTGCTTTCTCACTTATTTAGAAACGGTAACGGATTCAATCATCACATCTTCAACCGGTTTGTCTTGAGGCCCTGTTGTAACATTTTGGATAGCTAAAACATTCTCCATACCTCCAACGACTTGACCAAAGACAGTATGGCGTTGATCCAACCAAGGGGCTCCTCCTTTTTCTTCATAAGCCTTCACAACTTCATCAGGGAACCCTAAGTCTTTTAACTGTTGGAGCATATCAGCCGGTACATTTGGTGCAGTTACAATAAAAAATTGACTGCCATTTGTATTTGGTCCTGCATTAGCCATTGAAAGAGCTCCATAAAAGTTAAAAAGATGCATTGAAAATTCATCTTCAAAACTTTCTCCCCATTTGCTTTCACCACCCATGCCTGTTCCTGTTGGGTCTCCTCCTTGGATCATAAAATCTTTAATAACTCTATGGAAAATCACGCCATCATAGTAGCCTTCTTCAGCTAAAGTAATGAAGTTTTCGACTGTCCTGGGTGCTTGTTCTTTAAATAATGCTAATTCAATGTCACCCTTATTAGTATGTAAAACAACTTGACTTTGTATTTCCTCTGTCTTTAATTGTGGAAAATTATTCATTTTATCGCTCCTTATATCTATTTTCTCTATCATTTTACTCGAAAAAAAACTAAATTTATAGTTAAAGGGTCTTATTTTTGTTAAGATAGTTAGTGTTAAAAATAAAAAGAAGGATAAGGATGCTATGAATTACCCATTAATTGCTGCTTTTACCGCCATTTTTTTCGCGCAAATGATTAAATATCCAATTGCCTATTATTCAAAGCGAAGTCCTAAATTAGATATAATCACTTCTACTGGTGGCATGCCCTCATCGCATTCGGCTGCCGTCGCAAGTTTAATTGCCAGTCTTATATTTGAATACGGTTTTGCTTCAGCACACGTAGCCATAGCAACTGTATTCGGTGTTATTATCATGTTCGATTCTATGGGGGTCAGACGTCAAAGTGGTGAACAAGGCCTTGTAATTGATGCTATCGTTAAACGTCTCTCTCAATCAAATTATGAGGATATAAATGTTCAATCAATTAAAGAAAAACTAGAAGACTCTGAATTTGAAACTGAAATTATTGATAATTATCAAGACCTTATAGTTACTAAATACCTTGGACATAAACCAACAGAAGTATTTGCAGGTATTATTACAGGCGGATTTGTGGCAGTAGTCATGCGCTTAGTATTCCTTGCGTTTTTTTATTAGAAAGGCAGAAATTATGGAAAATATTTATGATATAACAATTATCGGTGCAGGCCCTGTAGGCCTTTATACCGCTTTCTTCGCTCATATGCGAAACGCAAAAGTAAAAATTATTGAGTCACTTGAGGAGGTGGGGGGGCAACCAAATCATCTTTATGGTGAAAAGTTGATTTTCGATATTCCTGCCTATCCTTCGATTAAGGGGAATATTTTGAGTCAAAAACTATTTGAACAGGTCAATCATTTTAAACCAGATATTTCTTTGGGAGAAGAAGTCTTAAATCTCTCTCCCAGAGAAGATGGCATCTATACAATTCAAACTAGTAAAGAAATTTATTACTCAAAGACCGTTATCATTGCAGCAGGTAATGGAGCTTTTCAACCCCGAAAGCTTGGAATGGATAATGCGAATCATTTCGAAAATCATTCCTTACATTATATTGTTAAAAAACCTGAACATTTTAAGCATCAGAGGATAGCAGTATGTGGAGGAGGAGACTCTGCAGTTGATTGGGCACTCACCCTAGAACCAATTGCTAAAGAAGTCTATTTAATACACCGACGTGAAAACTTTCGAGCTTTAGAAAGCTCAGTATCCAAATTACATGCCTCGTCTGTTAAAATTCTAACCCCCTATAAAATTTTAACCTTAGAGGGTAAAAATCACCAGCTCGAATCACTCAAGCTTCAGCAGGTGAAATCAAAAAAAATAGTAGAACTTTGCCTCGATCAATTAATTGTCAATTATGGCTTTTCTAATTCTTTAGGCCATATAAAAGATTGGGGACTCAAGCTTTCTCGCAACCAAATCAAAGTTTCATCATTAATGGAAACTAATTTGCCTGGTGTTTTCGCTGTTGGGGATATTGCTGACTATCCTGGTAAGGTAAAGATCATTGCAGCTGGATTTGGTGAAGCCTTATTAGCTGTTAATCAAGCCTTACACTTCATCGATCCTAATTATCGACCGTCGCCCTTACATTCATCAACTATTTTTGAAGGAGAGTTCAATGACTAAAGATTATATTCACTTAAAACACCTAGAATCCAGATCCTATGAATTGCTAGCTGAAAGAGGTGTTAGCATCGAAGAAATCGCTAAAATCGTCTACGATTTACAAAATACTTATGTTGAGACTTTAACTATGCAAGACTGCATTGATAATTTACATGCTGTGATGCAAAAACGAGAAGTTCAAAATGCTATTATAACTGGAATTGAATTAGATATTGCTGCTGAAAAAGGACTTTTGTCTCCACTTCTATGTGACTTATTAATGCGTGATGAGAGCCTCTATGGAATAGATGAAATTCTGACTCTATCAATCGTCAATGTTTATGGATCAATCGGTCTTACTAATTTCGGTTATTTAGATAAGCTTAAACCGGGCATTATTGGTAAACTAAATGATGAAAAAGATCAGCGGTGCAATACATTTATTGATGACATCGTGGGTGCCTTAGCCGCTGCCGCTGCAAGCCGAATTGCGCACGCACAACCACAAACTGATGAAATTTCCGTTCCTCCAAAAAAACCAAGTCATTTATAAGCTAAAAAAAGATAAGCTCAGCAGCTGAGCTTATCTTTTTTTATATTTTCTTTTTAATAAACAAATAAATAATTCCTAACAATAATTCATATAGCATAACGACAACAATTAGTAATAGAAAGAAGTAACTATCTGGAAGCACATTAATGACAGGATCTGTTAAAGGATCAAACAGCCATAAATCATTTTTAAAGAAAATTTGGTGAAAAAGAATAAAGATTTTATCAAAAGCGATAACTGCTAGAAATAATAAACCAATTGGCAACATGTAACTTAGCATCATATATATCTTAAGATAGGGATTACGTCTCCTCTGCTTGCGAATATTTATCAAAACAATCGCTAAAACAAAAATTAAAAACAAAGCTGCCATCATGGTTAGCTGGATTAAAACTTTAACTTCAGCAAAATGCTGAATCCCTCCGTCAGAAGAGGCAAAATCAGGCAATAGCATTTGACTTTCCATCGGATGGGTTAAGAAATCAACAATTGTTTGATAATTTTGATTTAATTGCTCACTCGTTAATCCAACTGTTTCATGCAATTTAAAATATTGATTAAAGATTCTATAAATAACTGGCGATAGAAAAACGGTCAATGAGATTGCCCCAGTTAAGGATGCTAGGCAAAATAAGCAAACTCTGGCAAAATTTTTAATGTGGTCAGTCAAACTATGGATCCTCGCTTTCTAATAAAGGCTAGTTGGGGCGTTTTTTTATAACGAAATCCTTCTTATGATTGATTCTGTTTGTCGGCTTATTCATCTTATTAGACCCGACAGTCAAATTGTTTTTACTTTCAGATTTACTTAGTGAGTGGCTTTTTTCATTTCTTCTCTTAATTTTAGGGGTAACAGTCTTAGAACGATGGCCGAGATTTTGAATTTTTCGATTCGTTCTTTTTTGATAGCTACGTCCCCGTGTGTTTTTATTTGAAGTTCTTGGATAAAGTGTCTTACTTTGAATGTTATTTATCTTGCCCGCCCTCAATCGATCTAATAAATGAGGATATTCAGCGATAGAGCTTTTTTTTCCAATAACAAAATACTTGGCGCCAAAATTACAATATTCATTGATATAATCCTCTAACGTTTCAATACGTTGATCGAAAGCCACTTTGGGTGTTCCGATTTGATAAAATCCTCTTAAGCGAAGCTGATTAAAAGCCCAATCACCAACAATATAATCATACTTAGCGAAGAGGTCTTGATAGCGATTATAGAAGGCTTCAAAGTCAAAAGCTTCTTGATGATTAATAATCAAATCGTATTCTTCGTCTTCAATCATTAAGGAACTGTCATTTAAAAATTTAATGTTTTTAATAACATCTTCATTTAATTCATCGCCCGTTAGGTCATCCAATAGTCGATCTATTTGTTTGTTAATTTTTAACTCTTTTGTTGAATCTGTCATAATTTACTCCTGTTCTAAAGGGAATTCTCCCTGAAAATAATCACTGATAATATGTCTTAAAATTAAGAAAGATAATCGTTAGTTTATCGTATTTCATTATAAACGGTAAAAAGGAAGATAGACACAGTCATCTAGACTGGCTAGACAATACATTTGTTCATTATCTAGCATTTCACAATCTATTAGCCATCGATTAATCCAACGTTCATAGAAACACCTTTAAAGAACATTGTAGCAAAAAATATACCTCCAAATCTATTGCCAAAGAGTCCCCTACTTGCTAATGTAAACTTTTGATGATTCATTTATTCGGAAAGAAATCTTAATAGCTACCGCTTTGCTCAATACGCTTTCTTTGGTATTGATATAAACTACTCTGATATATCGCTTTTCAGCTATCAATGCTATTTTATTAATAGATAAAACATGCAATTTAATTAACTATCCTTCTGCAGTTACATTTTTAACTCGTTATAAAAAGACCTCCTCTTAATAACAAAAGGAGGTTTTAAATGGACTATTTAAAAATACCTAAAAGTATATAAGCGACAATTAAGAATATTACACCAAATATAAGGTAAGTCATCCATTCTTTTTTTAGACGCGGAATTGGTTTTGCAATCACATAACCGGCAGCTAAGACTATCATAACAACCATGATAAGCACTGAAAAGACAGTTGCTGGTATAAGATAACTAAGTAAATAAAGTATCGGTAAGACAATAGCTACTGAAATTAAGGGAAGACCCAAATAGAAATTCTCTTCATCTATTTGATAAGCTTGAAATTCCAAGGGACGGTTAAAATGTGCTAAACGAATGGCTACAGCAGTTAAGTAGACTGCAATAGTAATCATACCTAATATTCCACCTTGAGTAGCTGTTAATAATAATCCAATTGGAATCAAACCAAAGGATAGAAAATCAGCTATAACCTCTAACTCTGTGGAAAAAGCTAGTTGTGCATCTGTCTGGTCAAATTGCTCAGAAATATCAATTGAATACTCATTAAGAATGGCTCCTATCATCATAGATATTAAACCATACTCAATTGCCCCTATATAGGCAAAGCCTAATCCTACAATCGAAAAAACTATTTGAACTAAGACGATTAAATTGGACCGATGTAGATCTCCTAACATAATCTTTCCTCCTCACATGAAATGTATGTCAACTCCTATTTTACCGATAATATGCTGTTTTTAGCAAGTGTTAAAATTAAACTTTCAATAAATTGAAACTGATTCTGAAATTAGTTATACTACTGATAATTAATTGACCATAATTGGGGGAAATATTATGCAGTGGAAAATAGTAACTGACTCTGGCGCGAGTATTCGTTCTGTCAAAGATATCAACGAGGAAATAGAGTTTGAAGTTGTTTCTTTAATACTGAATATCGATGAGCATACATATAAAGATAACAATCAAGTGGATACCCAAACTCTAGTTAATAAAATGGAAAGTGGCCAACAGACTGGAACTGCTTGTCCAAGCCCTGAAAGTTATGCACAAACATTTGAGTCCAATCAAAATGTTTTATGTTTCACTTTATCTTCAGGTGTTTCAGGCTCTTACAATGCTGCTTGTTTAGGAAGAGAGTTAGCCTTAGAGAAAAGTCCTGATGCTAATATTAAAATCATCGACAGTCGATCGGCTGGAGCTGAAATCGACCTACTTATTACTCTTGCTGCAAGTATCATTAAAGAAGAGACTGATTTTGATTCGGTAGTGGCAAGAATTGAAAAAGAACATTTAAATACAAATGTCAATTTTTTGTTAGAATCTGTTGATAATCTAGTAAAAAATGGCCGAATATCTAAAATTGTTGGAAACATGATTGGATTACTAAATATACGTTTAATCGGAAAAAGAAGTTCTGAGGGTACGATTGAACTTGCTCAAAAAGCTAGAGGCCATCAAAAAGCAATGAAAAAACTTTGGGCAGAAATAAAAAGCAAGGGATTTAATGGAGGGAAAATATTTATTAACCATGTCCTAAACCCGGAAGCGAGCCAAGAACTTCAGTCAATGATTCTTGCAGAATTTCCACATGCAGAAATTAATATTTTACCTTCTTCTGGCTTATGCACTTTCTATGCTCAAAGAAATGGTCTAATTGTTGGCTACCAAACCAAATAATTCAAACAAAGAAGGTTGCCTTAAACATCCCTTAAGGCAGCCTTCTTTGTTTACTATATATTTTTATTAATAAAGTGAAGGATTTGACTCACTATCTTTCTCACTTGATCATCATGTCCTAAAAGAATCTCGTGCTCACTTGAAGGTACAAGGAAGTTTAATGAATTTGGAAGACAATTATAAAAATGGAAGATACCCTCTTTTTTTACAATCTTATCACTAGCTGCTCGGAAGATGAGACTTGGAAAAGTCATTTTCTTGATTTCTTTTTCTTGATGGATAGTTTGCAAAGCATCTAAAGATGCCTTCAACCAGTTAATAGAGCCTGACTTGGTAGGATAAAGATGAAGTTTTTTATTGAGTTCAAAAAAGAAGCGCCCTCTTACTTCAGAATTGGACAGCTGATTGGGTGTTCTGAAAACTAAATGGTCATCTATTCCTCCATTTGAATCTTCAGGTAAATAATTCTTACCCCGGCCGACTTTTTGCATCAAGCTAGCGCTCATATGCGCCAATTCCATTGGCATTCCCTTAGTATCAATCGCAAGCATTGGGGAGGATAAAATAAGACCATCTACTAAATCTGGCCATAATTGAGCAAAGCGAGAACTGACAGCCCCACCCATTGAGTGTCCAAATATAAAGAGAGGCTGTTCTTCTCCACCCAGTTCTTTAACCCTTCTTACTAGGCATTTTAAATCATTGATATAAACGTTAAAATCTATAATATCAATTTGGGTTTGGTTAGGTGATAATTTAGATTCCCCATGTCCTCGTGCATCATAAGTCAGTACTTGAATTCCTGATTGTAATAAATAATATACTAATTCTCGATATTTTTCTTTAAATTCATTAAAACCATGGACAATAAGGCAAGTTGCTTTGGCTGTTTCTAAAGCATAGAAGTCATAAGCTAAGTGATAAGCCCCTTGGTTAATTGATCCCTCTTGTCTTAAATTATCGATAAATGGGCTTAGTTTTTCATCCCAATTCTTCTCATATTCTTCTTCTTGCAACCAATCCATGGAATTTTCAATTTCAGCTAATTCAAGCAATCTTTCAGCATGACTAATCTTAGGAAGTGGATGCTTAAAATTTTGATGTAATTGAGAAGCTAGAGAAATACTTGCTAATGCAAGAGACCATCTAAGGTAATTGTTACTTTTCATATTATCCTCCCTATTTAAAGTTTCTGTGTGTCAAAGTTTAATACCACAACAATCCGCACATAGGACGAATCATCTAGACGAAAATCACTGGCTGAAGCTTTAGCAGATATAAATACCGACCGCATGTCAGAAAAATCTTCATTTTGTTCGAAAAAAGCTTTGGCTAAATATTGAGCGAATACTGCTTCATCTTTAGACCAAGTATCTAAATGAATATCATCAGACGAAATAAAAACCTCATATAAGTTTTCGCCAATCCGATATTGATTATTTTCAATCTCGTAAAAACGCTCGCGGAAATTTAGTCCCTCTGTAGTTTTAGAATCTAAATATACATAATTGTCTAACTCATCGAGTCTAAGTAGATTCCCATTTGACAAATATGGTGCTAGATAGACTGTTTGTTGTGGGAGATAAACTCTGTTAATTGCTTCTATAAATGACCTGTTTAGCTGACTTATATCTAACTGCTTATTAAAAGAGTCTGCCATTTGCTGGCCTTTGATAAATCGAGGATGTGCTAAAACTGCTTGTGGATACTGGATGGGTTGTTTATTCCCTGGGTACGACTGAATCTGATTAATTATATCGGGAGAGTCTTCATCTGGAACTTTTTCAATTCCAATCAGTTCCTCAGATATTTTACTGAGTCTTTGATAAGTGGATAAACCTTCTTGAGACAAAGCTTGATCGATCATTTCTTCATGAAAGTGATAGATGGTGCTTAGTCCAAGTATTATAAATAAGAGTTTAAAATAAAAAGATAGAGGAAAATATTTTTTCAATCGATTCGCCTAGCTTTCTTTTTCAAAATTTGGTTTACGAATTAATAAAGGATCAACTATATGGTAACCTTGCTCACGATAACCGTCTACCATCCTCGAGATAGCACCATTAGTCCATGGACGATCATGCATAAGAATGTTTGCTCCTGCCCTTAAATAATCATTATTTAAAGACACTTCTAATAAAGCTTCGCTTTCTAAATACTCATCCATCCAATCATATCCAAAATTCCAAGTCATTAATTGCATTTCTAGTTCTTGGCATATCTGATAGGTATCCATGTTAAACAAACCAAAAGGCGGGCGGAACCATCTTGGTTTTTCTCCTGTAATTTCTTCAACCAAATCACTTGTTTGTTTAATTTCTTGATACTGCTGGTCGTAGGTCATTTCTTTTAAGTTAGGATGATGCTGAGTATGATTACCGATTTCGAATCCCATATCATAAATTTGCTTGGTAATCTTTCTCCCCTTTTCCTCTGTTAAGAACATACCATTCACTAAGAAAATAGCATTTACATCCTTAGCTTTTAATTGTTGGGCAATTTCAAGTGCATAGGAATTCGGTCTTTGAGGCGCATCATCAAAGGTAAATAAAAGAACTTTATGATCACTACTATCGTATAAAGGAAATATTTCCGAAGAAATATCAGGGTTTTCTTGCATATAGTAGGCATAGCCATCCTCATCGACTTCCGCATAGTTAGAATAATCTGTCCAAGCTTGACGAGTACCATCCTTTTTTAAAGAACTTTCTTTAGTGGAATCTTCATCGTAAGTACTCTCTAGTATTTCTAATTCATCAAGCTGTACTTGTTTTGATTCTGTTTCTTCGTTTAAAGGCGCCTTTTGACAAGCGGATAAACAAAATAATAAAAGAATTAAAGCCGAGAATTTCATCAATAATTTGTCCTTTCTAAATCCGATTTGCCTTTTTAGTTTATCATAGAAAGAATTAAAGTTAAAAGGAAGACTATCCTAATACACGCTACATTTAACAAAAAAGTCCCTAACTCACTAAAAGAGTTAGGGGATCAAGCAGGCTATTCATAGCGAGTTAACTTTTGTAATAAGCGTTTCATTTCGAGCACTTCATCTGTAGTGAATTCTTCAAAAACTTCTAACAAATGTTTACGGTGCTCAGGATAAATCTCATCCATCAACTTAGTACCTTCTGCTGTAATTTCAGCAAAAGTTACACGACGGTCATTTAAATCTGGCTTTCGTTCCACATAACCCTTATTACACAACTTATCAATCACGTAAGTGGTTGAAGAGGAAGCAATTAAAATTCGATTCCCAATTTGTTGAATTGGTTGAGGGCCACGATTATATAATAATTCTAATACAGCAAACTCCGTCACATTCATATCTGAATGATTCGCATCTTTTTTCACCAATTTCTCAAAGTAGGCATGTGCTCTCATCATACCAATATATGTTTTTAAAACTTCTGTATCTCGATCTAACATCTACTCTCACCTTCTTATCTTAAAATTTTTAATCTCGAAAGCGAAATAATTATATCTTATCTATTAAAATTAGTCAATCCATTCCAATAAAAATCTAAAAAATTTGTGTTAAACGTAAATGATAATGTCTCAAGAGAACACAAATCAAAATGTCCCACTTCTGAGTTATACTTCCTTCAGGGGGTTAGATGGGGAGTTATTTAATAATGTTCGAACAAAGAAAATATGCCGTCATTCAATCGGTTGCACAGGGCCGAAAATCAAAAACCAGAGCCCAGGTGGAGCTCGGTTTAACACGTCGCTCAATTAGTCGACGACTAACTGTCTATAAAACCGATGGTAAATTAGGCTTTCAACATGGAAATGAAGTGATTGGCTTTGCTTACCTTAGTGGTTTTTATAAAGCCTTTTTGCCTCAGGCTACTTTACTTTCAATCTAGACAGCTGAAGGTTGTCCAGTAAAGGGGGGCGGTCATGAACTTTATACGGTGATAGTGTTGATGCTCTCTCAAACTAATATCGAATACATCATTTCTACCATTGTCGCTGATAATTATCGCTCTCTAAGCTTTCATGAAAAAGAAGGCTTTAAACCTATGCTTACTTTCCCAAAATTAGTGCGCAAAGCTGAACGCTTTATTGATGTGATTTGGATGCGAAAAGCTATAAGAGCTGTTTCACCAAACCATTCAATATCCAGCAGTTGAATTCGACTTTGAAAGAGACCAATTAATTACTGATTAATTATATCACTACACAGTCAAATAAATAGCAGGTTTGTTGAAGTTTCATTTTAAACTCCATTATAAACCTGCATTTATTTTTGAAAAACTATTCGGGATAAGTAAAGCTTAAATCAGTCACTTTTTCAAGATTTTTTACATATCGCTTTACTTGATATTTAGCCATTGGTAGGTTTTGATCGAGATAATTTCCACAATCTCTGGCAGTAGCACCAGGTATCTCCCCTTCAAAGTCTGCTGTAAATTTAAAGGTTTCTTTAATTAAATTCAAAACTTCTAGCCCTTCTAAGGCGTCCGTTAAAATTAAATAGAAGCCCGTACGACAGCCCATTGGTCCAAAATAAATGACTTCCTTTTTATATTTTTCGTGATTACGTAAAAAAGTTGCTGCTAAATGCTCAATTGTATGTATTTCTGCTGTATTCATTACGGGTTCAGCATTTGGTGCTGTGAAACGTAAGTCATAGGTATGTAGTTTTCTTCCACCAATCTCATCTGTTCGAGACAAGTAGATACCGGGTTTTAAGATTAAATGATTGATGGTAAAACTTGGTATTTTTTCCAATAGAATTCCTCCTTTATATTGCTTCCAATGTAACGAAAGAAGAATTATCTGTCAATTTTTAGTTAAATAAAAAGTATATTAGAATAAAATGGATGATTAAACGCAAAAGATGATGGCTTATATTAGCTTGTCGACTACTTACCAATCGATCGCGATAGAGCGTAATGGAAAGGGCTAGTAACAAGATAGAAATAGCAATGTCTAAAGGTTTCAAGCTTGACCATAAATTCATTAGGGTCAAAAGAAATAGCAAATCAATAACAGTCAATGTTATCTTTGAAATATTGAGCTCATTTTTTATTCCTAAAATGCCAGTTATAAACACTATAGATGCATAGATAAAGACTATTATGTTCATCACAAACCTCCCTTTACTTCAATTTTTTAAAATATATCATATATCGCTAAGATAGTAAATTTGAATTTCTAATCTGTATATTTAAGTTCTCCTTGTTTATTGCTGTTCTAATTGACCAGCCATAAAAAGGTAAGTATGAAATTTCGATAGCACCGACATCTTGTGTATCTAAATAATTAAGGTGTCTTTTTTCTAATTTTTCAATTGTTTCACTATGAGGATGATTATAAGGATTGTCCTTCCCAGATGATATGAGCGCTAATTCTGGTTGCAGTTGGTCTAATAGATCTTCACTAGTAGAAGTTTTACTACCATGATGACCAATTTTTAAAACGTCTATTTTTTCACTTGAAAAAACTTGTAACAAAGATTTTTCTAGCTCAATTGGTAGATCTGCCATATTAAGAAATTTTTTATCGTCTATTACAAAAGAAGTGATTAGCGAAGAAGCATTACTAAAATCATCTTTAAGACTCGCAGGCATATCCAAACAAATTATCTCAATTTGATTGCCTCCTACCCTCACCTTAGTTCCCGGATTTAAGATGTGATGCTGGGTCTGATTAGGAATTTTATTTGCCATGGTTTGCCATATTGCTGACTCTTTAGTGAATTTTGAATAATACAAATGTTTTATTTCAATCTCTTGGATAAGTGTTATCAAATTACCAAGGTGGTCGATATCTGGATGAGTGATAATGACGCCTTCCAAACTAGCAATTCCTTGTGATTTTAAAGCTGGAATGACATTTTTTAAAGCAAATTGAGTATCCAATTTATTTTTCTCCTGGTAGCTAGCCATCTTCCCTCCGGTATCAACTAACCAAGCCTCTTTTGAAAAAGCCTTTTTATAGAGTAAAGCATCTCCTTGCCCTACATCTAAAACGATGATTCGCTCACGTGGATCAAGATAAGGATAAAATAATATTCCGATTGAATAACCGATAATTAAAGATTGCCAAGCTAATTTTGGGTTACTTTTTAAATAATAAAACCAAATAATAGCTATACCAAATAAAAAGATTGGTAAGAAAAAGCTTCCGTTTCCTAATAAGATTGTCCCGCTTTCTATAACAGAATGAAGCGAAAGGAATTCCCACATTCTTTGGAAGACATTAGATAGATAAGTAATGAACTTTAATAAAGCTGGATAGTACTGACTAACATATAATAAAATTGAAAAAGAGAACATGCTTGGCAGAATCCATCTTTCGAATATAGGCGTAAATAAAAGCACGACTGCTAGTTGTAAAAAATTAATGGTATAAGTACTTGAGAGTAAAAGGGGCCATGAAAATAAGAAACAAAATAAAGTTAGTTCACTTTTTTCTTGCCAAGTAGTTGAAAGGCTATCGACTATACTTCCTTGATAAAAATAAATCAGATACGACATTATGAATGATAAAAGAAAGGCTAAACTTTTTATATTAAAGGGATTAATAATTAGGAGGGTTATATAAATTACTGACAAAACATCTAAAGAAGAAAGTGGCCAATCAAACCTTTTGCGTAAATCATTAATTATAATAACCGACATAGAACGGATAACACCTATAGGCCAAGCTACTAACCATGCAAAAAAGGTTAAAAGTATAAAATTGATTTTTTTACTTACTAGAGGAGAAATACCTATTCTTAATAAGATAGTATTGAGAACTCTTCGGAGATAGTTGACATGAAAACCTGAGATTGAGAAAAAGTGTAAAATTCCTAAAGTCATAAAGGCCTGTTTATAATCTTGATAAACAGTGGAATTTAAATTGTAGAGTAATTTATTATGAATACTAACTAAAGGAATCTGACCACATTTTCTTATATAATGTGTTAACCTTGCTCTAACATTAGCAAGTAATACTAAGGGGTGGTTGATTAAATTAGATTGATTCAATGAAATTTTTTTAATTTTCTTTACCTCCACCCCCCAAGCTATGCCTTTTCTTTTTAAGTAACTTTGATAGTTAAAAAGATCAAAATTGCGATTAGGCTCTACTTGCTTAATTTCGCCTTCTATTTCTAAACGATAGGAGCTAAGGGTTAAGTCAGGTAAATTTTCTTGCAAAGCTTCCTCATTCCAATAGGTCACTGTCACAGGGAAAGTGGTATCATTTTCGATAATTAAGAAGACTTCACCATAAAAAGTATTTTCACTTTGTTGGATTTGGTTTGGATTGATAGTTATAGTGGCTTCAATTTTTTCTTGGTCATTAAGCATAGAAAGTTGTTCTTGTAACTTGTTTTCTAAAAACCGATGCCTTACGAACACTAACAATAAAAAAAAGACAGCTAAAATGATTACGGCCTTATTATCACACTTAATAATTCGTATAAGGCTTAAACAAAATAAAATGAAGAAAGACAAGGTGGAATGTATAAGAAACAATAAAAATAAACTAATTAGCATAGCAATTAAAGTCCAGTGATAACGACAACTTGTCAATTTATTCATTGCTGAAGCCCTACTGTAATAAGGTCTTTTAATCCTTCAAAGGTTTTTGGACCGATGCCTGAAACTTGTAAAATATCTTCAGTGGCTTGAAAAGAACCATGGTCCTGGCGATACTGAATGATTTTTTGAGCTTTAGAAGGACCGATTTGTGGCAAAGTTTCTAATTCTGCTTGATCTGCTGTATTAATATTAATGAGTGTTTGCCTCTCCTCTTTATTAGAAGATCCTACCAACATTAACTCCTGGTTTAAGGCCGATGTTTTCTGCTCGGATTGCTCGTTTATGATTAGGGTATCCCATTCCGACTGACTATATACTGTAACCATCATCTGATCTTCTAACAGTAACGCTAAATTTAAGCTGTCTTGTGCCGCATCTTCAGTAAAACCTCCAGCCTTATCGATTAAATCAATTAAACGTGATCCTTGCTGTAATTGATAAACTCCTGGTTTCATAACCGCTCCCTTCAAATCTACATAAAGTTGTTTTAATACAGTGGTCTCATTTTCTTGACTGGTCATTTCCAATGCTAGTGAATGCTCTTCTGCTTGTAAATCAACAGTATCCCTTAATAAATTGTTTTGATTTAGCATCATAAAAACACATACACAAGCAACTAATATCAATAAAAATGGCTTATTTCTAATTTTTGCATAAACAGACGCTTTTTGACTTTCTTCAAAATAAGACTTCATGACTTTCCTCCTCACTTGACAATCTTAAATACAAGGAGAATTTCTTAAAGGCGCTTTTAAGACCCCCAGCATCAAAATACTGAGGGTCTTAAAATAAGCTTTGGATATCTCTTTTTATTTTATCCTTTGAGCAAGTGCTTGGGCAACATTTGGAGGAACCATTTGCGAAATATCTCCACCAAAATAAGCGATTTCTTTAATTAAACTGGAGCTTAAATAGCGATAATTTTCATTCGCAAATAAAAGAACTGTTTCAAGGCCTGGGAATTGGGTTCGATTAACAGTCGCAATGTTCGCTTCATATTCAAAATCTTGTGCCGAGCGTACTCCCCGAATAAGGGAAATCGCCTTAACTTTTTGATAGTAATGAGCAATTAAGCCATCTTCTAAGTAATCAATTTTTACATTTTTAAATGCTGCTGTAGCCTCTTCGATTAAAAGCTTTCGCTCCTCAACTGTAAAGACGGTCTTTTTTGTGGTATTCACTGCAATTAATACGATTACTTCATCAAACAATTGACTGGATCGCTCAATCAAATCTAAGTGTCCATATGTTAAGGGGTCGAATGAACCAGGAAAAACACCTACCCTTTTACTCATACTCTTCGCTCTCCTCACCTTGGTATTGATATATTCGAATGACTGTAATCCCATATTTTTTATTTTTTAATTCAAGAAAATTAGGGATTTCTTTTACGGAATGCACTTCGTCAGCCTCAAGAACAATTAAGCAACTCGGATTTAGAAAATCATTTTTGATTAACCACTCTAAGTCTTGCTCAACTTGATTTTCAGCGTAAGGGGGATCAAGAAATACAAGGTCAAAGGCTCGTTGGTTTTTTAGACCCCAATCTAATAACTTTGTCCGGTTTTTGCCACTTAGAAGTACAAACTTTTCTTCTTCTTTTGTCATCTTTATATTTTCTTTAATCGTTAAAACGGCTCGCCGATCTTTCTCGCACATAACAGCTCCTGCCAGTCCTCTTGAAACAGATTCTATGGCCAAAGCTCCTGATCCCGCGTAAAAATCCAAACAATAGCCATCAATCGGTAATCGATTAGCCAAAAGGTTAAACATCGATTCTTTTATTTTATCGGTTGTAGGCCGTGTGTTTTTCCCGGGAACCGCCTTTAAAGGACGAGATCGATAACTTCCTGCAATGACTCGCATCATACCACCTACTTCTTATCTTTTGCTTCTGGGACGATTTCTTGGGCGAGATCTTTAAAGAATTCGTCAAAGGAAACCTCTTCTTCCTCTTCTGCTTTTAAATCAGGATCAATTCGATCCTTTATAGCATCTTTAAAAGTCATATCGATATCATCTCGGTATGAAACCTCTAATTCCCGCACAAAATTTAATTTACGCAAAGAAGATAAAGTTTCATCAAGCTGAGAATCATTCACGTACATGATGGCATATTTCAAGCGTTCACTTAAATAATGTACTGTGCCATATTTTCTTAATTGCTTCCATTGTTTAAGACTATATAACCATACAACAAGCGATTTTCTTTTTACTGCTTCAAATGTCATTAGCGTCCACCTTTCAAATTGGATACTTTTGAGCGATTAGTTGTTTGTCTCATCCGAGCTTCTTCACTGATGAATTTTTGAACAATGCCTATTATTATCAAATTGACTACCATGCTCGTCCCTCCATACGATATAAAGGGAAGTGTCACTCCAGTAAGGGGGATTAAACTTGTCAATCCTCCAATATTTACAAATGTTTGCGTAAAGATTAAAATAGCAAATCCCGTAATACAAATACGGTGAAACAATTTACTCATCATACTGGCTGTTCTGAGTAAGTAAAAAACTAAACCAAGTAATGTTAAGATTACAGCGCTTACCCCTAGCAATCCTGTCTCTTCTGCTATCACTGATAAAATAAAATCTGTATGAGCGGCAGGAAGCATTTCTTTTATTACTCCTTGACCTAAGCCCACACCGAAAAGGCCACCATTAGCGATTGCTTTATAGGATTGAATGACTTGATAGCCTGTCCCATGTTGATATTTAAACGGATCAATGAAAGATCCTAAACGTTCAAAAAAGTGCCTTCCAGTACCCACAAAATAGTCTGCAAAGTATATTGAAACAATATAGATAACTATAGTAACAACAATAAAAAATAACAGAGAAAGAATATTCTTCTTTCTTGATAAATTAAAAATCATAAACAGAGAATAAGCACAAAAACCAATAAGTACTGTTGTGCCTACATCAGGCTGAATTAAAACAAACATTGCCGATATTATCATTAAACCAAAGGGCAAAATGATATACCAAAAAGAAGACTTTTCTAGTGCTATCAGATAAGTTCTTTTAAAATAAACAGCCAGTCGACTACATGTGAGCACCATAGCTATTTTAAATAGCTCAGAAGGTTGAAAATTATATCCTCCAATATTGATCCAAGAAGATGCCCCTCCTCCTTCCTGACCGAAGAAAGTAGCATAAAAAATTAAAACCATTGTTAGAAAATTGAGTATATTAATTAAAAAGATGTTAGAAAACCATCCGTTTGGAACAAGCCGAACGAGTAAAATCATGCAAAAACCAATCAAAATTGAGAGGGCTTGCTTCTTCACCATGGCTAATGGATCTTGTGACATGGTAGAAGAAAAGACGGCTAACATGGAAAAAAGTAGTAAAACAATGACAATAAGACTTAGTAACTTATCGCCCTTTCCATATAGATCAAATTTTTTCTTAAAGCTTGTGATAAAACGCTCTTTATTCATTTCTTTAGAATCTACTTCTCTAGTTTTAGGAGTGATGTGAAAGACTTTGTTTTCCATAATTATTCCTCTCTAATTCGCTAAAAACATTATAGCATAAAGCATCAGTAGTGGGTATTTATGAAAATAAGATCGGGATTTACTCTGACTAGGAATTAAAAAAGCACTTACTTTTCTTAAGTTTAAAAACTTGGAAAGTAAGTGAAAACTAAATAGATAGTTTTAAAAATAATCATTATACTTATTTATTCATAAATATTATGCTGAAAAGCGTTCTGCAACTTTGTCCCAATTAATAATAGACCAGAAAGCTTTAACGTAGTCCGGACGTCTATTTTGATAGTTTAAGTAGTAAGCATGCTCCCAAACGTCTAAACCTAATAAAGGAGTTAAACCTTCAGTTAAAGGATTGTCTTGATTTGGAGTGCCTAAAACTTTTAGTTTGTCGCCATCTTTAACTAACCAACCCCAACCTGATCCAAATTGACCGGTTGCAGCTTTTGTAAATTCTTCTTGGAATTTTTCGAAAGACCCAAATTCTTCATCAATTTTCTTAGCTAAGTCTCCAGAAGGCTTGTTGTCTTCTTGAGGAGCTTGTAATGATTCCCAGAATAGCGAGTGGTTATAGTGGCCTCCACCATTGTTGCGAACAGCTGTTTGAATATCACTTGGAAGTGATTTTAAGCTCTTGATAATTTCTTCAATCGATTGGTCAGCATACTCGGTTCCCTCAACGGCTGCGTTTAATTTAGTAACATAACCATTGTGGTGTTTAGTATGGTGAATCTCCATGGTTTTTTGATCAATAGCGGGCTCTAAATTATCATATGCATAGGGTAATTCAGGTAATTTGAATGTCATTTTTACTCCTCCTAATTCTGTTATGATCTTTATCATATCATGCCACTATAGTCAGACAAAGAAATATGCTTATATATCTATTCACAAAGGCATTGAACCCAAAGATACTCTTTTATTATCTTCGAGTTCTATGTTTATATTATTTTTTATTTTTTTTCGCTTTTTCACGGGTTGATTTGTCTAGAATACGTTTGCGTAAACGGATTGCCATTGGTGTAATTTCACAATATTCATCATCTGCCATGAATTGTATAGCTTCTTCCAATGTCATTTTTTTAGTGGATTTAATCACAGCTGTTTGGTCTTTGTTAGCTGAACGGACATTCGTTAATTGTTTTGCTTTAGTGATATTAACCGTCAAATCATTCTCACGATTATGTTCGCCAACAATCATTCCTTCATATACCTCCGTACCAGGTTCAACAAAAATCGTTCCACGATCCTCAAGATTCATAATTGAATATGTGGTTGCTTGACCGCTATCGATGGAAACTAAGGTTCCGTTACGACGCTGACCAAGTTCTACATTAATCACCGGACGGTACTCATCATAAGTATGGTTCATAATGCCGTATCCCCTTGTTAAAGACATAAATTCGGTTGAGAAACCAATTAAACCACGAGCTGGAATTGAAAAGACCAGACGAATCTGTCCATTGCCAGAGTGAACCATATCTGCCATTTCACCCCGACGATTACTGATAGCCTCGATAATGCCCCCCATGTATTCTTCCGGGGTATCGATTTGAAGACGTTCAAATGGTTCTGACTTAACGCCATCGATTTCTCTTATAATCACTTGCGGACGTGAGACTTGGAATTCATAGCCTTGACGTCGCATATTTTCGATTAAGATCGATAAATGTAACTCCCCACGTCCAGCCACCTTGAAAGTATCTGGCGAGTCTGTTGGCGTAACATTTAAAGAAACGTCTGTATGCAATTCCTGCATCAAACGATCTTCCAAATTACGCGCAGTAACATACTTCCCTTCACGGCCAGCGAATGGAGAATTATTGGTTAAGAAGTTCATTTCTAGAGTTGGCTCATCGATATGAAGCAATGGCATAGCCTCTGGATTATCAACTGAAGCAATCGTTTCTCCTACATAAATATCATCCATTCCAGAAATTGCAATTAAGTCTCCGGCCATCGCTTCTTTAATTTCAATTCGGTCTAATCCAAGAAAACCATATAATTTTGTCACCCGGAAATTCTTCTTAGAGCCATCAATCTTAATAACCGTTACCGCATCCCCAACTTTGATCTTGCCACGGAAAACGCGACCGATTCCAATTCTGCCGACAAAGTCATTGTAATCAAGCATGGTGACTTGACACTGCAGTGGGTCATCTGAATTATCAATTGGTGCTGGAATATGTTCAATTACTGATTCAAAAATTGGATCCATGGTATTTTCTTGGTCTTGCAAATCACTAGAAAGCGAAGAAGTCCCATTAATAGCTGAAGCATAAACAACTGGGAACTCTAATTGATCATCATCTGCGCCTAATTCAATCAATAGGTTAAGCACTTCATCAACAACTACCTCCGGACGAGCCGATGGCTTATCAATTTTATTAACAACCACTAAAGGAGTCTTACCTTCTTCTAAGGCTTTCTTCAACACAAAGCGTGTTTGAGGCATAGTACCTTCATAAGCATCTACTACCAAGATAACGCCATCAACCATTTTCATAATACGTTCTACTTCACCACCGAAGTCTGCGTGTCCAGGCGTATCCATGATATTGATCCGTGTTCCCTTGTAATTTACAGCTGTATTTTTAGCTAAGATGGTAATGCCACGTTCTCTTTCAATATCATTGCGATCCATTGCACGATCGTCTATCTGAGCTCTAGCATCTAAAGTATCCGATTGCTTAAGGAGCTCATTAACCAAAGTGGTTTTACCATGGTCAACGTGGGCAATGATTGCAATATTTCTTATGTCATTTCTTATTTTCATTAAATTCTCCTAATTTTCTTTTGAATTAATTATCTGTAATACTTCCTCATAAACTGCAGCGTTAGAGAAGAGACCAGGATTCGCTGTTAAAAGGTTCAGATCCTGTCCGTTAGGTTGACTATACTTAAAACCTAAAGATTCTAAAATTGCTACTCCCGCTGCAAAATCCCACGGCATTAAACGACTTGCTAAATAAAAAGCGGATTCCCCTCTAATAACGGAAATCATTTCATAAGCTGCACAACCATAAGACCTTGAACCCAGAGATGCATGTAATAATGCTTGACTATTAAATTGGTTTTCAACTAAAATGTGGGCGTTTGTCACCATAAGCCCTTGCTCTAACGAATTAATTTCTAATGGTATCAGAGGACGATCATTCAAAAAAGCGCCTTGACCGACAAACCCATAATAAAGATCGCCTTGCATTACATCATAGATATAGCCCGCTAGCGGCCGACCGTCTTTATATATACCAATCATGACGCCAAAAAAACGCCCTTGCTTGACAAAATTCAAAGTTCCATCAATCGGGTCAATTATCCATAAGACTCCATGAGTCTCTTTAATCGAATGTCCCTTTCCTTCTTCGCCTAATACACGATGGTCGGGATAGTAAGTGTTAATTTGTTGGGTAAAATAGGCTTCTACTTCTTTATCCATCCGTGTGACTAAATCACTTGCGTTCGTTTTTTCTTCAACCATTAAATTGGTATTCAAGGAAGCGATCAACGAGTCCCCAGCTGTTTTTAACCAAGATATTACACGTTGATGTAATTGAAAATCCATAGTGACCTCCTAAGGCATTTTTAACGTTTGGGAATCTTTCAATGTTTTAGCTTTTTGCATGCATCGATAGATAGAGTATCCCGAAGCCGCTTGAAATTCACGATCAATTTGTTTTTCTTCACTTATCGAATTGACAATTTCTTTAAATGCTCGATACTTATCTTTAATCCGTTCTACTCTAATTCCTCTTTCATAGGCGGATTCAACCCCTGCTAAAAAATCAACAACGATCGTAATTTCTTGACTTGACCAATCTTCATTTAATGGATAGGAATAACTAGACATCTTATTACACCTCCAACAAATTCACTTCGGTTAATACTAATATAACGCATTTTTACGCAAATGAAAAAGTATTTCGAATATAAAACGTTTTCTTAATAAGATACATTGTTCTACTCAATCAAAAAGCGGATCCTAGTCAATAGAGCATACTAATTACCGTCAAAAACTCCTCACATTCAATATTTTGAACGCCTCAAATATAAAATGTTAAAAATAGTGTTTTATTTGCAACGTATCTTTTTATCTTTCATTCATGGATCTGTTTCTTGCTTGTTTAGAAAGGCATAATACTCCGGTGAAAGAGTGTTGGTAAACTCTCTTTCCACTTTCGGGACTACTTTGAGCGTTAAGCATACTTTTTTGAAGAGATATCAGAGAGTAAGGAGATAGAGTATCTCAAGACCCGTCCCTATTCTCTATGGCAGAACGGCATAGTTGAAAGAAGTCACCGAGAAGATGGGGAACGATTCTACAATCGTCGAGAATTTAAGAGTGTGCAAGAATTGAAGAAAGCACATCGTCGATATGTGAACCGAGGCAATAATATCCATCGAAAGTTTTAAATTTTAAGAGTCCCAATGAAGTAGTACGTAAATACTTTAGGAGCAAGCCTGCTTAGTCTTGCCCATGATCTCAAATTCTTTATTTCTGTCAAGGATCGCTCCGCTTTCCTCTTTGACAGATATAAAGAGTTTGAGGGCTAGACGCTAAGACATAAGCATGCCATTTTAGAAGCACCTTGTGTAACATATGTTTGACAACTCTAGATCACAAATTTTCTTTTTTAATTGGATCGTTTTACCTTTAGAATTTTTTTATGTTATAATGGGAAGTCGATTATCATAATAAAAATAAATTTGCTAAGAAAGGAAGAAATTTGTGACAGAAACTAATCCCTCGCTTGAAATTCCTAACATACACAACCCTCTTGAAACTGAACCCGTGTCCAAATTACTTAAACAATTTGCAATTCCCAGTATTATTGCCAACCTGGCCAACTCTCTTTACAATATCGTAGATCAAATCTTTATTGGACAAGGAGTTGGCTATTTAGGAAATGCAGCAACCAATATCGCTTTTCCGATAACGACGGTCTGTTTAGCCATCGGATTACTCACAGGAATTGGCGCCGCTGCTAACTTTAATTTAACTATTGGTCGAAAAGATTTCACTACGGCTCGCAATACACTCGCAACAGCCTTTGGATTTTTACTTTTATCGGGAATTCTTCTCGCTCTTGTAATCTTTTGGCAAGCAGGTCCACTAATGAAGTTTTTCGGAGCTACTGAAAAAGTTTATCCTCTGTCCGTTCAATATGTACAAATTATTGCTATCGGCATTCCTTTTTTTATGTTGAATATTGGTGGAGCAAATCTCGTTAGAGCAGATGGTAGTGCAAAATACTCCATGATAAGTGTTCTCGTAGGGGCAGCAATCAATATAGCATTGAACCCTCTGTTTATTTTCGGATTTAATTGGGGAATGCGTGGTGCTGCTTTGGCCACAATTATCGGGCAAATAGTCTCAGGACTTTTTATTCTTGCTTATATTCCAAAATTCAAACTAGTATCCATTCATTTTCGTGAAATAACTATCCAGCTGAACGAACTTTGGCAAATATTTAAACTGGGTATCAACTCTTTTGTCTTTCAGTTGTCAAATACCGTCGTTCAAATTGTCCTCAATAATACTCTTAAATTTGCCGGAGCCAACTCTATTTACGGAGCGGATATCCCAATCGCTGCTGCTGGTATTACCATTAAAATTAACACCTTGTTCATAGGTGTTGTCATCGGAATCGTTCAAGGAGCTCAACCTATTTTGGGTGTCAATTACGGCGCTAGAAACTATCAGCGCGTTAGAGACACTTTCAAATTAGAGATGAAAGTTTTAGCCGCTTTCTCATTAATAATGTTTGTTATCTTCCAAACCCTCACCCGTCCTTTAATCCGTATCTTTGGTAATGGTGAGGAGTTATACTTTACTTATGCCATGCATTACTTACGTAGCTTTTTATTC
Organism: Facklamia sp. P13064; assembly: GCF_050409425.1. Lineage (NCBI taxonomy): Bacteria > Bacillati > Bacillota > Bacilli > Lactobacillales > Aerococcaceae > Facklamia > Facklamia sp. P13064. The sequence continues at coordinate 25,206 of NZ_JBNUPM010000011.1, forward strand.
ATGACGGTTATTATAGGCATGCACATTGGAATGGCAAATCTCCTATCAGCCATTGGTTATGGCTTTAAGAGTGCATTATTGGCCCTTAGTAAACAGATTTTTTTCTTGCTTCCCCTCATTTTGTTTTTTGGCCACCAGTTCGGTGTCGAACAAGTCCCTTTGGCAGCCCCTATCGCGGACGTAATGGCTTTTATCTTAGCTAGCTATGTCATTTATCATCAATTCCAATCAATGCCAAAAAAGGATCTGGGAACACTGCCTCCTCTTTAAGGATGCAAATCGTCTAACCTTAAAATTTAAGCCCCCTGCATGATTTTTGCATGGGGCTTAAATTTTTCCCCTAGTTGATTATTAAATACTGTCCCTTTTAGAAAACGAATAAAAAAACCCTTGATAGAAGTTGTTCTATCAGGGGTTATAGAGTTATTACATGTGAATTGGCATGCCGAGTGCTGCTTCAGCTGCATCCATCGTTGCTTCACTTAACGTTGGGTGCGCATGAACAGTTAAGGCAATATCTTCAGCATTCATACCGGCTTCAATTGCGAGGGTGATTTCTGCTAATACATCTGAGGCACTTGGCCCAGCCACTTGAGCTCCGATAATGACATCGTCCTCTTTTCTTGTAACCAAACGAACAAAACCATTATAGTGATCTAAAGCTACTGCACGGCCATTACCACCAAATGGGAATTTAGTTACAGTTACATCAATCCCCGCTTCTTTAGCAGAGTCCTTAGTGTGTCCTGCTGAAGCTAATTCAGTGTCAGAATAACATACAGACGGCATGGCTTTATAATCAACAATGTCTTTTCCACCAGAAATTGCTGATGCAGCAACTTTCGCTTCGAATGAAGCTTTATGGGCTAACATGGCTCCAGGAACGATATCGCCAATGGCAAAAATGTTTGGATTAGAAGTACGTCCTTGATTATCTACTTTAACCAATCCACGTTCATCTAATTCAACACCTGCTTGTTCCAAACCACAGTTGTCAGTGTTTGGACGGCGTCCTACAGTAACCATTACATAGTCCGCTTCAACTTGAATTTCTTTACCTTTGCGCTCATAAGTTACAACCACACGGTCTCCCTTTTCCTCAGCCTTCTTAGCCATTGCGTTTGTGACGATTTCGGCTCCTAAAGCTTTTAGATCTCTTTCAACAAGACGTGTCATATCTTTTTCAAATGAAGGAATAAATTGTTTAGATCCTTCTAAGATAGTCACATTTGTTCCTAGGTTTGCATAAACGCCTCCTAGCTCTGTACCGATAATTCCACCACCGATAACCACTAGATCTTTAGGAATTTCAGGCAAGTTTAATCCACCTGTTGAGTCAATCACACGGCCTTTGAATTCAAAACCTGGAATTTCAATAGGGCGAGATCCTGTTGCAACAATTGCATTTTTGAAAGTATAGGTTTGCGCTTCTTCACCGTTGACAACGCGAAGAGTATCTTTATCAGAGAAGAAAGCTTCTCCTTCAATAATCTCCACCTTATTTTTCTTAAGAAGCATTTCCACACCAGAAGTCATTTTCGCTACAACTTCATTTTGCTTCCAATTTTGGGTTTTTTCCCAATCAATTTCCACATTTGAAGTAGAAACACCAAATGTTTCACCATGTTTTGCTTGATGATACACGTGCCCTGCTTGAATCAAGGCTTTTGAAGGAATACAACCCACGTTTAAACAAACGCCTCCTAAGTATTCTCTTTCAATAATTGCTACTTTTTGTCCAAGCTGTGCAGCACGAATAGCTGCTACATAGCCTCCAGGACCTGCTCCAATTACGACGGTATCCAATTCCATTGCGAAATCTCCAACTACCATTTGATCACTATCCTTCCATTAATAATAGTTCTGGGTCTGCAAGAAAACGTTTCACTTCATTCAGTGCACGCTGTGCAGTTGCTCCATCAACAATACGGTGGTCAAAGCTTAATGACAACTTACATACACGTCCCACAGCTAATTCACCCGCTTCATTGACAACTGGCTGTTGCACAATCGAACCGAATCCTAAGATGACTACTTCAGGATGATTGATAATCGGGCTGAACCACTTTCCGCCGGCTGAACCAATATTTGAAATAGTCATTGTTCCACCTGACATTTCAGACATCAATAATGAACCATCATGAGCCTTTTCAGAAAGCTCAACAATTTCATTAGCAATTTGGAACATATTCTTAGTATTAGCTTCTTTAATGTTTGGAACGTATAGTCCCCGTTCTGTATCTGTCGCAATACCTACATTATAATAGTTTTTGTAAACAATTTCATTAGAAACATCATCAATTGATGAATTTATCACTGGATATTGCTTAGCAGCTGCGATTAAAGCCTTCACAACATATGGAAGAAAAGTCAATTTGACCTCTTTATCAGCAGCAATGACCTTATATTTCTTACGGTGTTCCCATAGTTTAGACACTTCAACTTCATCGAATAAAGTAACATGGGGAGCCGTATGCTTAGAATTGACCATTGCCTTAGCGATGGCATTTCTAGTGCCTGATAAAGGCACACGTTCTTCACGCTCAGTTTGATTGGATACAAATGGCTTGGCTTCAGATTTTGACTGTTGAGCTTCCGTTTTAGCCGCAATTTCTTCATTTGTGCTAGAAGTAGCCACTTTTTGCTCAGACTTATTAACTGGTAACTCCATTTTGGCCGATGCGGCGAAGTTATTAATATCTTCGGCTGTGATGCGACCGTTCTTGCCGGTTCCTGCTACTCGTGTGATATCAATTGCCCTATCACGTGCAAGTTTACGAACGGATGGCATTGCTAATACGCGACGGTTCGCTGCCTCTTCATCCGATAACCCTTGAACATGTGGTACCTCTTTAGTTACCGTCGTTTCAATTACTGGGTTTTTCTCAGCTGGAGATGCTGCATCATCATAAGAGTTTGCTAGCGCTTCTCCTTGTTCTTCCCTACTAGTTGAATTGTCGGTTTGACCATTGTGTTCTGGCGAGTCAATTTCAACTAAAACTTGCCCTAATTGCGCAATTTGACCAGTCTGTACATGAATTTTCTTAACGATGCCAGAAACTGGAGAAGGTAATTCTTCAATTGATTTATCATTTTGAACTTCTACTAAGGTTTCGTCTTCTTTAATTGTTTCACCTTCCTTTACGGACCAAGAAACAATTTCTCCTTCCATAATCCCTTCTCCCAAAGCAGGTAATTTAAATTGGAAAAATGCTGTGTTCGAATTGGCTTTTGCTGTTTGATCTACTTTTGAATCAGATGCTTCTTTGGCTGGACTCGCCGGCGTTTCTTCTCTCTCAGGGTTAGCTTCGTTTTCAAATCCTGGCGCATCAATTTCAACAATTATTTGACCGAGCTGAGCAATTTGACCGGTTGCTACATGAATTTTTTTTATAGTTCCAGAAACTGGAGAAGGTAATTCTTCAACGGATTTATCATTTTGGACCTCGACTAAAGTGTCATCTTCTTTAATTGTGTCTCCTTCTTTAACCGCCCAAGAGACGATTTCACCTTCCATAATCCCTTCGCCCAAAGCTGGTAATTTAAATTGGAATGCCATATAATTTTTCTCCTTTTCTTAACTTGACTCGAAAGCAAGCAGATGGAACATCTGCTTGAAATCATTTATCGTCTAAAAATCTTCTAATTCCTTAGCCTTGGCCACAATATCTTCTGCATTTGGTAACCAGTCTCTTTCAGCCATTCCAAATGGGAAGATGGTATCAGGAGCAGCTACGAATCCAATTGGTGCTTTCAGAGAAAGAACTGCACGTTCAGAAATCTCAGCAATCACTTTGCTTCCAACACCCGCTTGACGTTGCGCTTCTTGAACTACAATTACTTTTCCTGTTTTTTCTACCGAAGCAATAATTGTTTCAATATCTAATGGTTGAACTGTTCTTAAGTCAAGTACCTCAACATCAACGCCTTCTTTAGCTAATTTTTCTGCTGCTTTGACCGATTCTTGTACCATAGCACCATATGCAATTAAAGTTAAGTCTGTACCTTCTTTAACAACTTTTGCCTTGCCTAAAGGAACAGTGTATTCTCCTTCTGGAACTTCCTCACGGAAAGAACGGTACAATTTCATGTGTTCCAAAAAGTACACTGGATCGTTATCTCGGATCGCTGAAATTAATAAGCCTTTAGCATCATATGGATTAGAAGGAATTACCACTTTAAGGCCTGGTGATTGAGCTAAGAGACCTTCTAATGAGTCTGCATGAAGCTCAGGTGTGTGAACTCCTCCACCAAAAGGAGAACGGAATGTAATTGGTAGGTTACGGGAAGCTCCCATACGGTAACGGGTACGCGCGGCTTGAGCTACAACAGAGTCCATTGTTTCAAAAACAAATCCATTAAATTGAATCTCAGGAATTGGACGGAATCCTTCAAGAGCTAGCCCGATAGCCATGCCACTTATACCAGATTCAGCTAACGGTGTATCCATTACACGTTCTTCGCCAAATTCTTCTTGTAAGCCTTGAGTAGCTCGGAAAACCCCACCATTTTTACCCACATCTTCTCCAAAAACAAGTGTGCGGTCGTTTGTGCGCAATTCATTGGCTAAGGCTTCTGTAATAGCCTCAATCATTGTTAATTTAGCCATAATTATTTATTCTCCTTTGCTTCAAATTTACTAATTTGTTCTTGTGTTACAAAATCTGGTGTCTCATACATATTTTTTAAAAAATCTGAGATTTTTTGTTTTGGTTCTTGGTCAGCTAATTTAATGGCATCTCTAACTTCTTCTTTTGTCCTTTGAATAACTTCTTCTTCTTGTTCTTCTGACCAAAGTCCTTTAGCAGTTAGGTAGTTACGCATACGAATTAAAGGATCTTTAGCGCGCCATTCTGCTTGAGAGCCTTCTGCTTGGTAACGTTTTGGATCATCTCCAGAAAGGGTATGAGGACCAAAACGATAACAAACAGTCTCGATTAGTACCGGTCCATTACCTGCAATCGCATATTCCCTAGCAGCCTTTGTAACTGCATAAACAGCTAAAATATCCATCCCATCCACTTGAATACCAGGAATGCCGGCTGCTACAGCTTTTTGAGCTAAAGTCGGTGCGGCTGTTTGGACAGAACGGGGCGTTGAAATCGCCCAGCCATTATTTTGAACAACAAAGACAGCTGGTGATTGATATGCACCAGCAAAGTTAATTCCTTCATAAAAGTCTCCTTGTGAAGAACCACCATCACCCGTCCATGTCATCGCAATCGCTTGTCGTTTATTCTTTTTAATTCCTAAGGCAACTCCCGCTGCTTGAACATACTGTGCACCAATAATAATTTGTGGTGGATACGCCTTTAGGTCTTCATCAAAAGTTGATCCAGCTACATGTCCTTTTGACCATAGAAAAGCCTTATGTAAAGGAAGTCCATGCTTAATTAATTGAGGAACATCACGGTAACCAGGTAACAGTACATCTTCTTTTTCAGTAGCCAATACAGTACCTAATTGAGAAGCTTCTTGACCAGAGGTTGGAGCATAGAAACCTAAACGTCCTTGACGGTTAAGCGCTGTTGAACGCTCAAATAATTCGCGAGCCCAAACCATTTCTTCCATAAATTTAACCATGTCTTCCTCAGTAACATCACCTAAAAGATCTGGATTAACAATCTTCCCCGCTTCATCCATCACTTGAACCATTGAAAAATCAAAATTATCTGGCATCAATAATTCATCCATTGTCACTTTTGCTTTAGCTCGTGCCATTCTTTCACATTCCTCTCATTTTTTGTCCTTAATAACAGTTAAATTAAAACTGTAGCAATAATTGCTCATTTTCAACGATAACACCTTAGCTGCCCAATTGCAAGAAAAAAGATGAGTTATGCATACAATTACAATTAAATCATAGGTTTTTATAATAAACTTTGATAAAAAATGCACAAAGAACTCTGTTTTATCTGTTATAATTTTCAGTGATAATCTGTTATATTTAGTGATTTTTTATGAAACAGCTTGACAATCAAAAAAAAAAAAACTATAATAATGTAGCTGTTATGTGCCAGTAGCTCAGCTGGATAGAGCAACGGTCTTCTAAACCGTAGGTCGCAGGTTCGAATCCTGCCTGGCATATTTTATAACATTAAACCACCTCAATTGTTCTCTATTAATAGAGTTCGTTGAGGTGGTTTTTATTTTGATTATTTAATATTCTGATAGGTTGCTTCTACTTATATAATTATTTCACAGATGTTTATTACCATTTATTACTCAATAGTACTAAAATACATGAAGGAAGAGTATTATAAAAAATCACAAATATACTTTTAGTATTTTTATTATCACTAGGTCTTAGCTCGTATAACAGTTTTATTGCATTTGCAAGTGACACGGAGAACTCAAGTGCTGAAACAGCTGAGCGTGAGTTAAATGGAGATAAAGCTGATTTCAATCGTTTCAATGGAGTTTATATCGTTGATGTCAATTATTTGGCTTCCAGATTTGGCAATTCAGATACTATAATTATTGACACCCGCGGTCAAAAAGAAGCAAAAAAAGGCCATGTTTCAGGAGCAATTGCTAAATCTGATATTCAATTGGTTAAAGATCAAATAACCTTAGATCCAGTGGAAGCAACTGTCAAAGATATCGATCGTACAGCTGTTATTGATACACACAAATTAACTGAGACAATTGCCGATTATAAAATCCTTGACTCACTTAAAAAAAGGTGGTCATTTGCCTGGCGCAATTAATATTCCATATACAGAATACAGACCTTTATAATGAGGAGGTTTTATTAAAATCAAATGAAGAATTCGAAGCTCTTTTCATAGAATAAGGATTTAATAAAGAGGATGCCATCGTCACTTATTGTCCAAGCAATATTCGTTCGGCCTATATGCAATTAATTATGGAAATGTTAGGTTTTGAAAATGTTAAGAACTATGAAGGTTCTTATTATAATTGGGCAACCTTTACTGAACTTGATTAACTGATTAAAAGCCCCTTGCTGAATCTTTAATCAGCAAGGGGCTTTTATCTTCGAACAATCATGATATAAAAAATTCATTAAGCTGCGTCTTTTAAACTTATTTGTTAGCTCTTCCCTTATAAGATCCGTCAGCTGTTCCAATTTCTAATGCTTCACCTGCTTCAATAAAATCAGGGACGTTTACAACTAAACCTGTTTCCATTGTAGCCGGCTTGCCTGAGCCAGTAACGGTTGCTCCCTTAATCGAAGGTTGAGTTTCCGAAACAGTCAAGACAACCGTTCCTGGTAATTCAACTCCGATTACTTCATGACCGAAGAATTGAATTTTACAGTTCATATTATCTAATAAATAGAATAGCTCATTTTCAATGGTATCAGCTGGCAGTTCATATTGCTCGTATGTTTCTAAATCCATAAACACAGCCATACCGTCCATTTTGTAAAGATATTGAACTTCTTTAGTGTCTAAATATGCGCGTTCAAACTTTTGATCAGGTCGAAAAGTAGTATCATAGGTTGCACCTGAGCGAACATTACGAAGCTTCATACGCATAACAGTATTTCCTTTACCCGGTTTATGGTGACTAGCTTCTAAAACTTTAATCAAGTTTCCCTCGTCCACAAAAGTCATACCGGCTTTTAAATCTGTTGCTGAAATCATCTTATCTTCTCCTAACTTCTTCAAATTACTTAAGTATTATATCATAGAATATTAAATTCAAACAATCTATTCTCTAGATTAGCTAATACTTAAACTAAATTATTATTAAATCCTTGTTAGCATACCAAGGCGCTTGCTCATTAATATGATCATAAAACATGATACCATGCAAATGATCAATTTCATGCTGAGCTACCACAGCTTGATAATTCCTTAATTTTAAACTATGTTCATTCCCTTCCAGATCTTGATACTTGAGTGTTATTCTTTGTGGACGAGGCACATAACCTTCTACTTCACGATCCACTGATAAGCACCCTTCACCTTCACTTAAAGCGACTTCCTGAACAGAGTGTCTCGTAATCACTGGGTTAACGAAAATTTGACTCATTTCTTCACCAGAAATGTTGCCTTCATCATCAAATTGATAAATATGCATAGCAAATATCTGTTTGCTTATATTTATCTGTGGGGCTGCTAAACCTACCCCCGGTCTTAACCCATATTTTTCTGCTTTTTCCTTATCTTGGCTATTCTTTAGAAACTCTAACATTTCCATGGCTTTTTGTTTTAACGAAGGATCCATTGGGAAAGTTACCTTTTTTGCTTTTAAACGCAAGGTTGGGTGACCTTCTTTAATAATATCTTTCATCGTTAACATTTTCATCCTCCTTTATAGTCTCTGCTAGTCATTTTGTTTACGACGGTATCCTGTCACTCGATAGAATTGATTTTCTTCATCGAAGTCTAAACTCTCGACTAGCGTATTTTGTTGGTAATGCGATAAGAGGTCTGCTTCTTCGGGTAAAATTTTTACAGAGTATGCCTCAGCTGACTGAATACAAAGAGCCCAAATCGCTTCTTTTAATTTTTCAATGTCCGTCGCTTCTAAAGCGGAAATCGTTATATTTGGTTTTTGAACAGCAACAAATGACTCTTCCATTGCATCTTTTTTATTATAAACCGTTAAAACCGGAATATGGTCTGCTTCAATATCTTTCAAAATACGGTTGACTGTTTCTTCATGCATGAGATGGGCAGGATTGGAAGCATCAACCACATGTAGTAAGACATCCATATAACGGATTTCTTCCAATGTTGACTTGAAGGATTCGATTAATTGAGTAGGTAGTTCTTCAATAAAACCGACGGTATCTGTCAAAGTAAACATTGGGTGACCATGAATGGCAAATTGTCTAGTGAGAGGATCTAGAGTGGCAAATAATTGATCTTGTACGAAAGTTTCACTTTCCGTTACTTGACTCAAAATAGTCGATTTGCCAGCATTAGTATAGCCTACTAAGCCAATGTTAAACTCACGACCACTGTGGCGATTTTCGCGTGTTCGTTTACGATGCTGCACCACTTCCTGCAAATCTTTTTTTATTTGGGTAATGCGAGAGCGGATATGACGGCGATCGGTCTCTAATTGCGTTTCACCTGGACCTCTGGTACCTATCCCTCCTCCCAAACGAGACAGAGACTTACCTTGGCCACCAATTCTTGGTAATAAATATTGATATTGCGCTAAACCAACTTGTAGCTTTCCTTCGCGACTCTTAGCTCGCATGGCAAAGATATCGAGGATTAATTGAACACGGTCAATGACTTTCACACCTAATTCAGCCTCAATTACTTTGTTCATACTTGGTGAGAGTGCATTAAAAAAGATAACTAGGTCAATAGCGTCACTTTCTACATAGAGCCGGATTTCTTCTAACTTGCCAGACCCAACGGCAGAATGATGATTGAGTCTGGGTAAGTTTTGTATCATTTTTTTAATGACCACACCTTTTGCTGTTTGGGTCAAGGATTCCATCTCTGAGATTAATTCCATAAAACGATCTTCTTGATAAGTATCCGTTCGGATACCCACTATTAGGACTCGTTCAGGCCCTTTTCTTGTTTCAATCATTTTTCTCCCTTTCAATTTCTTCTAGGAAATTTGCGATTAATTCATTTGCTTCATCTTCATAATCTGGATTGCTTAAATCAATCCAATGCTGATTTTTCATGCGGTTACGATACCAAGTTAATTGTCTTTTTGCATAGCGCCGGCTATTTTGCTGGATAGTCGTAATCGTTTCTTTAAGTGATTGATTTTGCTCAAAATAAGGCCACCACTCTTTATAGCCAATACCTTTCATACTTGAAAGCTCTAGATTTTTGTTAAGCTGATACAGCTGATGGACTTCATTTTCCAATCCTTCTTCGACCATTAATTCAACTCTGCGGTTAATTCGACTATACAATTCCTCGCGCGGACGATTTAAAATAATCAATAATTCATTAAACCGTGATTGACGGTTACTTATATCGGTCTGACTTGAAAAAAGTTTGCCTGTTTGCTTAATAACTTCTAAAGCTCGTACAATCCGACGGCCATTTTGTATTGGGATTTTCTTTGCAGCTAAAGGGTCGATAGCATTCAATTCTTGCCATAGAATACCTTCGCCTTCGTTTTGCAATCTTTCTTCTAAATGTTTACGGTAGTGAGAATCCATTGATTCCTGACCACCAAATGAAAGGTCATAAAGTAAACCCTCTAAATAAAGACCTGTCCCCCCCACTAATATGGGCAAGTCTCCTTCCGCCGAAATTTGTTCGATTGCACGATTGGCATCGGCCTGAAACTGACTGGCATCATAATTATCTTGCGGGTCGTAGATGTCTAAGAGATGGTGAGGTACTCCTGACATTTCTTCCGATTTAATTTTTCCTGTTCCAATATCCAATCCACGATATACTTGCATTGAATCCGCATTAATAATCTGCCCTTTGAAACGTTTAGCCAAACGGATTGAAAGAGTGGTTTTCCCAACTCCTGTTGGTCCTGTAATCACTACTATCGGTAGTTTATTCAAACAAAAACCCCCTAATTCTTTTGATAGGATGTGAGCAGGTCTTGAGCTACTTGTAGACTGGATTCAGATTGTACTTCACCAGACATCATGCCAGCAATCATGGCTACTCGCTCTTCTTCTGATAAATAATCCACTTGTGTAACCGTGCGCTCTTGATTAATTTCTTTTTTAATAATTAGCTGTTGATTGGCTGCGGCAGCTACTTGTGCTAAATGGGTGATGCATAAGACTTGTTTATTTTGAGCGATTTTAGCCAGTTTGCTCGCTATAGCACTAGCGACTCTACCAGAAACCCCTGTATCAATTTCATCAAATATTAAGGTCTCAACTGCTTGATTTCTTGCGAAAATTGTCTTCAAGGCCAACATAAATCGTGAAAGTTCACCACCAGATGCTATTTTAGCCAGTGGTTGACTTTCTTCTCCCAAATTAGTCCTTGAGTAGAATTCAACTTGGTCCATACCCGCTTCATTCAAACGTAAATAAGAATTGGAAAAGAATGGTTGCAAATTAGAATCAGACTCTACCTGTCGCATCTTGACCTCAAATTCAGTATGCGGCATGTAGAGTTCTTTTAATTGACCTTCAACTTCTGAGACAATTGCTTTGGCTGCTTCTTTACGGAGATTGGATATGCTTTGAGCTAATTCAAAGGCTTCTTCATAAGTTTTGAGGAAGGCTTCCTGTGTTTGTTTTTGATAACTTTCAAAATGTTTAATTTGATCAATTTCCTTAACGAGTTCAAGCTGGTAATCGATTAACTCTTCAATATTACGCCCATATTTTTTTTGAACTTTTTCCAACTGACTTAGTCTTCTTTGAATTTCATCCATCACTTGTTCATCATAATCTGGCACATCAAAAGAAAAAGCAATTTCTCGGCTTAATTCTTTTAAATCTACTTGCAGGCCTTGTAAGCGCTCCTCAAATGACAAATATTGATTATCAAATCTTCCCAAGTGCTGTAACAGATAAAGCACTCGCTCAATTTGCTGATCGACACTAGCTTCTTGATCGGTCATTAGCTGGTTGATTTCATTAAGATACTGACTCATTAGCTGTGCATTTTGAAGTCTCTTGCTTTGTTGTAGCAGTTGCTGATCCTCATCTGCCACTATATCTAAATTTTTTAATTCTTCTAACTGAAACTCTAAATAATTTAAACGTTGAAGTGCATCTTGTTCGTCAAATTTCTTAGTTAACAATTGCTGTCTTAAATCTTGATAGTGATTATAAACTAGCTGATATTTTTCTTTAACTTGAAGTAAGCTCTCACTAGCAAAAAGATCCAGTAACTCAAGATGTCGTGAGGAGTCTAACAGAGCTTGATGTTCATTTTGACCATGAATATCTACCAAATAACGACCAATTCGTTTTAGCATGGTCACATTAGCTGGTCGTTGATTAATTTTAATAACATTTCGTCCACTCTTATGGATCTCGCGTTGAATCAAAAGGGCATCTTCTGGATCCTCAATTTCAATTCCAATTGCTTGCAATTGCATTAAGAGCTTTTCATTTCCTTGTAAACTAAAAAGACCTTCAATAAAGAGATTTGGGCTTCCTTTTCGCACAAACTCAGTAGACCCTCTTCCACCACATAAGATACCAATCGCATCAATAATAATCGACTTTCCCGCTCCAGTTTCCCCTGAGAGCACTGTCATCTGTTCATCAAAATCAATAGAAACTTGATCAATAATTGCAAAGTTTTCAATTCTTAAACTGATTAACATAAGGCACCTCTTTGCATTGTTTATTCAAAAGCTTGATGGCTCTCCTCCACAATTTTTGCGATGGCAATTGTTGAGTGGCTTTGATTATCTACTTGCCTAGCATTGATTAAATGCACTAAATATTCAATATTCCCTTCGCCTCCTGTAATTGGCGAATAGGTAAGCTCTTTAATAACAAAGCCAATTTTACTAATAAAGGCTAATACTTCTTCAAGGACCTCTTGATGAACTGCTGGGTCTTTTATGACACCCTTTTTACCAATCCGACTAGGTCCTGCTTCAAATTGTGGTTTAATCAAGGCAATAACAGAACCATCTTTTTTTAGAATCGGCTGTAATGGTGGCAAAATTAAAGCTAAAGAAATAAAAGAGACATCAATTGTTGCTATTGTTGGCTGTCCTTTTGTAAAATCTTCGAAGCGAGCATAGCGAAAGTTTTGCCGTTCCATTACGACTACTCTAGGATCTTGTCTTAAGGAATAAGCTAATTGATTGTAACCTACATCTAAAGCATAAGATAAGCGTGCGCCATTTTGTAAAGCCGCATCGGTAAATCCTCCTGTTGAAGCACCGATATCTAAAAGTAGATGGTCTGTAATATCAATATTGAAAGAAGATAAGGCTTTTTCTAACTTTAATCCCCCACGCGATACATAAGGGAAAGGTTTCCCTTTCAGATAGAGCTCGCGATCAATCGGTATTTTTTCACCTGGTTTATCATAGCGCTGATCGTTTTGATCATAGATTTTTCCTGACATAACCAGACGGCGTGCTTGTTCACGTGAGTGAGTAATTCCTGCTTGGACCACTAGCTTATCGACTCGTTCTTTTTTCATTCATTACTCCTTATAGGTGTTTTTCAAGAGGTGATAGAAAGTTATCTAACTGTTTGAAAGATTTATGGCTAAGCTTTTCTAAATCGTTTAAAGCTTTTCTGGCTAACTTGATTTCTTCAATCAAACTCGCTTTAGCTTGTCCTACTCCTAAAAGACTAGGATAAGTTGATTTATGATTGATAATATCTGAGTAAGTTAAGCTATCCACTTCTTCATTCAAGTCTATGACATCTTTTAGATCATTATGAATTTGATACGCAACACCGTAGTGCTGTCCAAAAGTAATCATTAGATCGCTTTCAGCTTGATCAGCCTCTAAAATAATTGTAGCTGCTTTCATAGCAAATATAAATAAAAGGCCAGTTTTCATCAAATGAATTTGTTGTAACTGCTCAATGTCTATCGTTTTATTTTCTGCCTTAATGTCATAAAGCTGTCCAGCAACCATTCCAGATGAACCTGCAGCATGAGCCAATTCTCTGATCAGAGCGACCTTCTGATGGGCTTGCAAGCTTTCATCTTTAGATAAAATTGCGAAAGCATCCGCTTGAAGGGCATCACCAGCTAAGATTGCTGTGGCTTCATCAAACCTAACGTGAGAGGTTGGTTGGCCTCTTCGCAGTTTATCATCATCCATGGCTGGTAAGTCATCATGGATTAAAGAATAAGTATGGATAAATTCTAAAGCAATGGCTGTTAACATAGCCTGATCAATTTTCTTTTTGTTAAAAATCGCAATAGTTGTCAGTAAAAGTAAGGGTCTTAATCTCTTTCCACCGCTATTAAGCGAGTAGACCATTGGCTTCACCATTTCTAAAGGTGAATTTAAAGAGATAACTTGCTCTTGCAAAGCCTGTTCAAATTTGGAACGTAAGGGCCCACCTAATATCATTCTGTTTTATTCTCCTCATCTAAAGGCTGTAATCCCGATTCAGTCATCATTTTGGTAACTGTCGCTTCGGCTTCCGTTAATTCTTCTTGGCAATGCTGACTTAATGAAATTCCTTTTTGAAAGGCTTGTAAGGCATCTTGAAGTGGTAGTGTCCCTCTTTCTAATTGTTGAACAATTTCTTCTAACTCTTGTAAAGCTTGTTCAAAACTAATGGTTGATTCTACTGTTTTATTTTCTGTCATCGATTAATCCTCCCTATCTATTGGCTCATTTTTATCAAGTGATTCTACTAAAACATTCGCACACCCCTTATATAATTGGATATTTAAACGATCTCCTTCAGTTAATTGATGACTTGAAGTTACTTGTTGACCTTCTTTTTCAACTAAAGAATATCCTCTTGCCATTATTTTCAGCGGACTATATGCATCTAATAAGGCACTTGCCTTCATGTGCCTATCGTATTTTCTTCTTAAATAATCATTGAAGGAGCGTTGTAAACTTAGTTGAAGTGTCCCTAATTTTTCTTGACGGTAGCTAATTTGTTGTTGAGGATTATAAGCATATACAGCCTGTTTTAGTTGATTGATTTTTTGTTTTTGGCGTGAAAAATATTGTTCTTGACGCATTTTCAATCGTTCATTTAAATGCATAACACTCTGCACGTAGGATTGGTACAGTCTTTCTGGCTGAGTAAGAACATATGATCGAGCAGATCTTGCCAGACGCTCTTGAGACCATTCTAAGCGCCCTCGAAAAGCATTTATTAATCGTACTTGTTGCTGGCTAATCGTCATTAAAACTTCTTGCAGCACAGGAACAGATAGTTCCGCTGCAGCAGTCGGAGTTGGAGCTCTTAAATCAGCCACTAAATCAGCAATCGTAGTATCGGTTTCATGGCCAATCGAAGATATTACTGGCAAGGGACATGCAAGAATAGCATGGGCAACTCCTTCATCGTTAAAACACCATAAGTCCTCAATCGAACCACCTCCGCGTGCTAAGATAACACCATCGAAAGAAATAGTGCTTTCTTCTAGCCGCTTAAATGACGCAACAATTTCTTTAGCCGCTTCCTTACCTTGAACTTTAGTAGGAAAGACAACAATTTCGACAATTGGATAACGACGTTGAACAGTCGTAATAATGTCACGTATGACAGAACCCGATGGGCTAGTTATCACTGCTAGTCGTTTAGGATATTTACATATTTTTCTCTTGGGACGATCAAAAAGTCCCTGGGCTTTCATTTTTTCTTTTAATTGTTCAAGTGCTAGGTATAAAGAGCCAATTCCATCAGGCTCAATATTTTCAACATAAAGTTGATACCTTCCTCCACCTTCATAAACTCCTACTCTAGCCGTTACAAAAACTTTCATGCCTTCTTCTAATTGGAATTTTAAACGGTGAAATTGACTCTTGAACATAATCGCATTAATTTGGACTTGGCCTTCTTTTAAAGAAAAATATTGATGAGAATTAGGACGATAACGATAGTTAGAAATCTCTCCCAAGACTCTAATCCTTTGAATATGCGGGTCACGATCAAATTTTTGACTGATATATTTTGATAAGGCTCCTACCGTGATATAGTTCTTTTGATCTTGGGTCACTCCATCACCTCTCTTGATATCATTCTTTTCTATTTTAGCACAATCTAATTCAGAGAACTAGAAAACAAAAAGAACCAGGCAATCATTGACCCTGGTTCTTTTTATAGCTTAAGACCATCTATCAGTTTACACTGGATCGACACTCTCTGTCTCTTCAGTTGGAACTGTCTCATCCACGCTTTCTTCACTTGGTGCTTCTTCCTCAAGAAGTTCTTCTGTTGGCTCTTCTGCAGGGGTTTGAGTTTCTACAGAATCAACTGGCTCTTCAACCATTTCTTCTAAAGTTGTTTCTTCTTCAGTGGATTCAACTGGTGTGTAACCAGGAATCCTATAATCAACTGGGATTTTATTAGCAATATAATTATTTTCAACATTGACACCATAAACAGCATTGAAATCATAGGTATCCTGATTTAATGGCACAGCTTCCATGGATACTGGGTCAACTTCACTAATTACTCCAGTTTCTAAATCGTATTCAAAACGAGCTAATCTAATCACCTTAGAATGTGTTTCCTCTGCTACAGATAGATTAATCACTTTATCATCCTGTTCAATATCAGTAAACGTATAGACCTGAGGAGCGTATCCTGTGGCATTAGCTATTAACTGAATAATCTCAGCTAAAGCTGCATCAGAAGTTTTAAGATTTTCAGCTTCTTGTAATTTAGCCATCCACTGATCTTTGATTGGTTGGAATTCGAAGCCTTCACTTTCAGCTAGTGCCTTTATATTTCCTTCAAAGGTTGCTGTATATTGATAAAGCAATTCTCTAAAATTATCTAACTCTGCTTTCGTTTCAACTGTTAAATTTGGTTGAATCGCTTCAAGAATAAAAGTATGAGCATAGATATCATCTACACGGATCCCCTGATCGACTGCTTGCTTGAAACGATTGTATAAAGCAGGTAAAATTTCGTGATACTTTTCAGTATCAGAAAAATCAGGTGTTTCTACTGCTTTAATTTCATCAATAGTCATTTTAGGCTCTAGTTGAGCAAGAATATTGTCCCATTTTTTGTCTTCGATTGATGCATCTAGTTGTTGAACAGTGTCTTCATTAGCAGCAGCATCGGTCTGGGCAAAATCATTGGCATATTGCTCTAATTCTTGCTTCGTTTGATTAGAAATCTCTACATCGGTAGCAACTGAATTATCGACAACATTGCCATCGCCTTCAATATTAGTGTTATTAATAACATTATTTACAACTGTGTTTACAATTTCAGTCGAGTTTACTTGACCATTATTTTGAACTTGAGCAGCAACTTCTTTCTTAATTTCAGCAATAATTACGTTTACTTGTGCATCGGTTAACCCTGTTTCAGTCTTAACATTATTTACGACAGAAATTTCTTTTTGTGCCGTTTGCATGTCATGCTGCTTAACTTCTACACCTTGTGACTCTAATAGAGCGTATAAGCCAGTAAGTGCCCCCTCACCCGTTACAGGTAAAAAACTACCAATTTTTAATAAAGCATTTTGAGCCCCTGCAGTAATAGCTGCATTTTGATAGGTTGTCGCTGAAACAGCAGTGATATTTTCAGGCGTTACAATTTGAACTTTAATTCCTGTACCAGGTGCTTGAGGCTTAATATATACGGACGAGTATACATCTGTTGAAGCATCTGATCCAATGTTTAAATAGCGATCAATCATCACACCGTCAACATAAATTGTATTCTCAGGAGTTACCTGATTAGCGCCTAATAATTGAATGGTTTGTTGGGCTTGTTGTGAATTTAAAGTCGCTCCTAAAGCTAATTTTTCTACTTGCAAAGTTTGCTCAGCCTGTTCAACTGCCATAGCTGATTGGCTAATCAAAGGCATACTGGCTGGAAAAGTTGTTAAAGCAGCTAAAGCAAGTAGTAAAACTTTTTGTTTTTTCATAATTTTATGCTCCTTTTAAATTAATATGATGACACTTTGATTATATCCATCCTAAAATACTTATACAAGTTATACCCATTTCTTTAATAAATTCTTATAAGAAAAAAGCCAGAAAAAGAATAATTTCTTCACATTCTTCTTCTGGCGCCATTTAGATTTGGTTAGCTAAAAGTTTAGCGAGAACACCTGAGATAAATTGTCGTGATCGATCATCTGAAAAAGTCTTAGATAATTCAATCGCTTCGTCAACCGCTACTTTGGCTGGAACTTTCTCTTCGTCAATGAAGAGCACTTCAAAAAAAGCTAAGCGTAAAATGGTTAGATCAATACTTGCTATTCTATCAAGAGTCCAAGATTGGCTGAGATATTGTTTAATCATATCATCTAACGCCAACTGATTGTCTCTTACTCCTCTAACTAAGGTTATTAGATAAGAATCTATCTCACCTGAGTATCCCTTCTCAGGATCATTACCGGCTTCTAAAGCGAATTCTACAGCATCCTCACTTTGAAACTGGTCACTAGCAATTACTAATTGATATAAACTCTGGACTGCTTTTTCTCTTAGCTGATGACGTGATAATTTTTTCATCCTATTCTCCGATTTCTTTTTCGCTATTCCTAATAGTTTTTAACTCTGAATTCATTTTTGGTTCTGTATCAATCGATTGGACATGAACATTCACTTCACTGACGATAAGATCTGTCATGTATAGAATTTGTTCTTTAACACGTTCTTGAATAGCAGCGGCTATAACTGGAACTGTTTTACCGTAAGCAATGCTTACATTAATATCAATCGAAATACGGTCTTCAATTTGACGCATTTTAGCATTAACACCTGATCCTTGAATACGCAAAAATTTTCCTGCTTCTTTTTTTTGTGATGAACTAAGTACACCATCAATTTCTGAAGCAGCTTTGGCTGCAATGTCTTCCAAGACACCCATCGTAATATTAATTTCGCCTAAGTATTGTTCGCTGAGAGATTCAAATGCGACAGTTTGTTTATTTAACATCCTTTAGCCTCCTATATAATTATTAATTCTTTGGGACTACGGTTGATTGGTATTACACGATCTGCTTGCACAATTAAATCATCTTCAATGCGAACACCACCGATACCTGGTAAGTAAATACCGGGTTCATCAGTAATTACCATGTTCGTCTCTAAAACCGCTTCAGAACGACTAGAGACTGCAGGTTCTTCATGGACATTTAAACCGACACCGTGGCCAGTAGAGTGTCCAAAGTACTCACCATAGCCTTTTTCCGTAATATAATCACGAGCTATCGCATCTACTTCCTTACCAGTCATGCCAGCTTTAGCCTCTCTGATTACGCGTTGATGTGCTTCAAGTACAATTTCATAGACTTCTTTCATTTTATCTGATATCGATCCTACCGCAATCGTACGAGTCATGTCAGACGAATAACCTTTATAGTAGCAACCAAAGTCTAGCGTCACAATATCGCCATCTTCAATCACTTTTTCACTCGCTACACCGTGAGGCATGGCAGAGCGTTCACCTGAAGCGACAATAGTATCAAAAGACATGCCTGTTGATCCTTTATCCTTAAGAAAAGCTTCTAACTCATTAGCAACCTGAATTTCAGTTACACCAGGTTTAATAAAGGTTAAGATATGTTCAAACGCTTGATCGGTAATTTCACATGCTTGTCGAATGGTCTCAAGTTCCGATTCATCTTTAATTAAGCGAATTTTTTCGATTAACCCTTGACTTGCTTTAATATCTGCTGCAAATAGATCTTTAATTTTTAGATATTGACTGACATTCATATTATCTGCTTCTATGGCTAGTATTTGAACCTTTTCTTGATCGATTAAGTTTTTAACTTCTTGATCTACTCCGTTTTGATGGATAACAACTGTTGCAGACTTAACTTGATGGCTAGCTTGAGTATTGTAACGGAAATCGGTAATAAAGAAGGCCTTATCTTGAGTTACAAATACGGCACCAGCCGAGCCGGTAAAGCCGGTTAAATATCTTATATTTAACATATTCGTTACATAGATTGCATCGAATTTTTGTTCTTTAAGTGATTGACGTAATTTGTTGATTCTATACATATGATCGCTCCTTTACTTGTTTTAACTCTAATACTAACTACTACTTCGTTTGATGAGGTCTTACCCCTTTATTAATATCTAATAAAATCGGCATAATCATCGGATTTCTCTGCGTCTTCTGATAAATAGCCGGTTCTAATTGACTGAGCAATAGATCTCGCACGCTCCGTTCATTTATATTAGCGCCTGACTCATTTAAGCCGCGGTTGATAATTGCGCGCGCCTTATTTTGAATATCATTGATCAGGTCTGCTGATTCTCGCATGTAAATAAAGCCTCGAGACATAATATCCGGTCCGGCAATCAATTGTTTAGCTTCAAAGTCAATAGTAGCTGAAACAATGATTAGTCCTTCTTCTGACAGAGCTTTACGGTCTCTCAGTACAATGTTACCAATATCACCAATACCATTACCATCGACATATACATCCTGAGCAGGAAAGCGTCCTGCTACACGAGCAGAGTCGGCAGTAAGAGCTAGAACATCGCCATTAGACATAATAAAGCAATTTTCTTTTGGAATCCCAGTCATCTGAGCTAATTCCGATTGGATTTTTAACATGCGATATTCCCCATGAACTGGCATGAAATATTTAGGCTTCATTAAACGGTGCATTAATAATTGCTCTTGCTGACCACCGTGACCAGAAGTATGAATATTATTGACCTTTCCATGAATCACTTTGGCACCTTGCTCGCTTAATTGATTGATGACACGGTTAACACTCATAGTATTTCCTGGAATAGGTGAAGAAGAGAAAATAACGGTATCATTAGGTTGAAGCGAAATTTGTCGGTGCGTACCATTAGCGATACGGCTTAAAGCTGCCATTGGCTCCCCTTGTGAACCAGTACATAGAATTAAAATCTTATTAGCAGGATATTTATTAATATCTCTTGGTTCAATGAAAATATCTGCCCCTTTGTCATCCACATAACCTAATTCTCTAGCTGTCTTAATGGAAGATTCCATCGAACGACCGAAAACAATTATCTTACGACCTGTCTCATAGGCTGTCATTACGACTTGTTGCAATCGAGACACATTGGATGCGAAAGTAGCGAAAATAACGCGTCCTTCTTCTTTTTGGATAATGTTGCGAATCGAACGGCCGACAATTTTTTCTGAATTAGTAAAGGTTGGTACTTCGGCATTTGTTGAATCACCTAGTAATAATAGGACTCCTTCTTCACCAATTCGTGCCATCTTATGTAAGTCGGCTGGTTTGCCTACCGGTGTGAAATCGAACTTATAATCTCCTGTAAAGACAATATTTCCAGGAGGTGTTTTAACTACCACACCATATGCTTCTGGAATGGAGTGAGTTGTTAGATAAAAACTAACGCTTGTTTTACGGAAACGGATCACAGAATCTTCATCAATTTCATGAATTTCTGCATCACGCAACAGTCCACGTTCTTGTAATTTATTACGAATTAAAGCTGAGGCTAACTTGCCAGCATAGATAGGCACGTTTATCTCTTTCAATAAGAATGGAATTCCACCTATATGGTCTTCGTGACCGTGAGAGATAATAACTCCCTTAATCTTATTACGATTTTGTAATAGGTATTGATAATCAGGAATGACATAGTCAATACCTAACAATTCGTCTTCTGGGAACATCACACCAGAATCCATAATGATAATTTCATCTTGAAATTGGACGCCATACATATTCTTACCAACTTCATTTAAACCGCCTAAGGCAAATACGCCTACTTCATTATTTTTAATATTTACTGACATCTTAGAACTCCACCAACTTAAAGCCTGCTTGTTCTTTTTCATATGCCAAATGCGCCTCATCTAAGGCTTGGACATATTGGATGTTGTAAGATGTATTTTGAGTCACTTTTTCAATCGCTTCTACGCGATTTTCTGCTTCAAGATAAAGGGAAAGTGTCCTTTCTCTTGTTGGAACTTGATCTTTACTTTCTTGGTACATTACTTTAAAAATCATGTAATAAAACTCCTTTATTATTTTTTATTTCAACTGGTGGGTGAGCTAAACACTCGTTGTCAATTTATTCTATCATACTTTCATATATAGGTATAGTTAGACACTGAGACGCTTATTTGAGAAAAAATATAAGCACCCTTTTAACCTTTATCTTGTATTTATCATTAGACTAATCAAAAGGGTGAGTTGATGATCGAAGAACTTTCTAAATCATTGATTAACGAGGCCATCAGTTTGTTGGCTTCCGATATTCATTTCATGCCAATAATTGATAACTATCAAATCTTCTTTCGAGTCAATGGTCAACTCCACTTCCACAAAAATGTCCCTTTAAGTCTAGGAAGAAAAATAATCGCTCATTATAAATTTTTAGCCAATATGGATGTCGGTGAAAAAAGACGGCCCCAATCAGGTGCTTGTCCGTTTAAGATCTCAGAAGAACAAACGATTGAATTAAGATTGTCCACTATTACTAACGTCAACCTCATAGAGTCCTTAGTGGTTCGAGTGATTTTTAGTAAAATTCATAATTTTCAACAAATCAACAGCTACTTTCCCAATCAAATTGACCGCATTCGGAAATTAATTAGAAGAAAATCAGGGATGATTTTAATTTCTGGCCCAGTCAATTCAGGTAAAACCACGACGATCTATCAACTTTTAAGAGAAAGAATGAATGAAGAAAAGTTACAAATTATTACTATGGAGGACCCTGTAGAAATCAAAGAAGCTTCTTTTTTACAAACGCAGGTAAATGAAAAAATAGGTATTTCTTATGACCTACTGATTAAATCATCACTCAGACATCATCCCGATATTCTTTTTATTGGAGAAATTCGGGATGAGGAGACGGCGCGTATGACTTTAAGAGGTGCATTAACCGGGCATTTGATGATTGCAACGATCCATGCTAAAGATACTTTCGGAGTGATTGCGCGTCTTAAAGAGTTAACCATTAGTGAGCAACAATTAAAACAATCTCTCATTGGTGTCATCTCACAAAGACTAGTGCCTCGCTTTTGTCCTTTTTGTAAAAGTAGTGTTCAAGTATCCTGCAATCATATTCCTAAAAAATTTCACCGAGCCGCTTTGTTCGAAATATTAGATGGCCAACAATTGAAAGAATATTTGAATCATTTTAATTTACCTTTAAACTTCTCGCCCCTTAATCACCAACTAAGAAAGGCATGGGCCTATGGATACATCACTAAAAAAGAGTATGAACACTTTGAAGTTCTTTAATAAAGAAAAATTGCTCTTTAATCAAGAGGAAAAAATATATTTTTTACAGGTTTTAGCTGAAATGCTTGATGAAGGTTTCTCAATTTATCAAAGTCTGCAATTTATGAAAATACTATTACCTAAAAGAATTTTAATTATTAATCAAATGCTGGAAAAATTAAATGTAGGACAAAGCTTTGATCAAGTTCTTTTAAATTATGGGTATTCAAACCGAATTGCCGCTCAATTATTTTTTGCTCAAAGACAAGGCCGATTTATTCAAGCGCTTTTTGAAATTGTAAACCATTTAAAAAAGATTAGAAGCTATCAAAAAAAATTAATAAAAACACTTATCTATCCCTGTTTTTTAATGCTTTTTCTCTCCTGCTTATTGTTTGCAATGAGACATTGGATGCTTCCACATATTTTATCCTTCATCGATCAAGAAATTTTAAAAACTCATTTATTAGCTCGTTATTTACTCATTCTCTTTACCTTTCTTCCACAAATTAGCATCAGCTTTTTAGCAGTCATTTTAATTATTTACTTAGCTATTGATTTTTATTTATTAAGACTCCCTGTTATTAACAGATTTCAACACTTAGTTAAGATACCTCTCTTTGGAAAGCTAATTAGGAAATATGTATCCTATCGTCTAGCTGATGAACTTTCATATTTTTACGCAGCTGGCTTTTCCATGCAAGAGACACTAGATCTTTTAATCTCATATCCCATTGATCCCTTAATCAGTGAAATAGCTGATTATCTGCAGCAACAATTTTTGGCTGGGAGCGAGTTGAGCGATTCATTAGAAAACATGGGTATTTTCACTAAAACACTTAGTTTAGTCATATATCAGGGTGAACTAACCAGTCAGACCGGTCAAAAATGTAAGCTTTATGCTAAAAAAATATTTGAGGAGGTGGTCGAAGATCTTAATAAGAAGCTCACTTTAGTGCAACCCATACTTTTTTTAATTATCGCTATTATTGTAATGGCCATGTACCTTGTTCTAATGTTGCCGATGTTAACCATGGAGATATGAAAAGGAGCTATTATGAAAGAAAGAACCATCAGAAAAGTCAAGTCTTGTCAAATATTAAAGTCTAAAAGAGCGTTCACACTTATCGAAATGCTAATTGTTCTTATTATTGTTTCACTATTAATGGCTATTATTATTCCCAATGTTTCTGGCCAAAAAGATCGTATTGACCAACAAGCAGTTGAAAATATCACAGAGATTGTTGAAACTCAAGCGGATGCCTATTATCTAGTAGAGGATACCCAAGAGCCTTTAAGCTTAGAAACTTTGGTTGCTGAAGGTTACCTCACTCAAAAGCAAGCAGACGAAGCGACTGAGAGAATTGAAGCTGAAGTCCTCAGTCAAATACTGACCCCTTAATGAAATCAAAAAATCAATCAGCCTTTACCCTAATCGAAGCTTTGTGCGTACTTTCAATTTTTAGTATATTGATGATTTTGCTAATTGCTTTACCCTATCAACAATTAAAAGCTGATTATCAGACAAAAGTTTTTAAAGACCAACTGAAGAGTCAGCTACATTTAGCTCAAGATAAAGCAATTATTGATCAAGATCCAGTTCAGATTGTCTTTAGTAAAAGAGGAGTAGTCTACTTCTGGCAAGTAGAATCCCGCAAAAATTTTAGTCAACTCAAACTCCCTAAACATTTAAATTTACTTAATTCTTTTTCTTTTTATTACTTAAGTAGTGGTCGTATTAATGATTTTGAAACTGTTTACTTTGAAAATGCAGAAGGCGATAATTTTGAGCTTGTTTTTCAACTAGGAAGTGGTCAATTTGTTTTTAAGGAGCAAAAAGGGAAGTAGTCTAATTGAAGCATTAGTAGGTTTATTGATCTTGTCTTGGATTTTGAGCTTTTATTTACCCAGTTTTAACCAAGAATTAAGGACTTTTAAACAATTAAAATCAGAAAATAATGAATGGCAATTATTTTATCAAATGGCGGACATTCAACTTTCTGATTTAGATTCAATAAAAAAAGAGACACTTATTCAATCTACAATGGAAAGTTACCAATTATTATTTTCAGTCGAGGTTGATGATTTTTCATGCGACACTAATTCCTGTCAAATAGAGTTTAAGAGAGGGAGTGCCTATCAGATTGAAATTCAAGCTATTCAAACCTTATAAACAGTCAAAATGGGCCTTCACTTTAATTGAGTGCCTTATTACACTCTCTATTGTTGCTTTAATAATGAACACTCTCATGATAAGTGTTTCACATTACCGCAAATTAGATGAAAATATGCGGCAAGATCGTTCGCTAGATTGGCAGCACTTCACACTGATGATGGAAAGTGAATTTGATCATTTTTTAATTATAGGTGTCTCTGAACAAGAAATAAATCTTTGTCTCAAAGAGGATTACTATGAACAGAGCTCAGTCATTTTAAGAAATCAAAAGATTTATCGCAGACCCGGACATCACCCTTACCTCTTTCAAGTAAAATCTTGGCATCTAAATTCCGAAAAACCTTTTATAACAATCTCCGTGGAGCTAACCAATGGTCAAATCTTCTCACATACCTTTCATACTGATTACATAAGAACGGAAGATTTTGATGAAACATAAAAAAGGGCTTATCCTACCAATGGTATTATGTTTTATGATGTTAAGCCAAGTTATATACTTAGGAGTCATTCAACTTAATGCTCTCCAAAGACAAAGAATCCACCAGTCAAATAATTATTACCAATTACAAATTCAAACTCTTTTAACAGATTTTAACCTGCGTCCTGTTCTCCAAGAGCAATGGACAAAAAGCATAGAAGAATCTATTCAAAGA
This sequence comes from Facklamia sp. P13064, assembly GCF_050409425.1. Lineage (NCBI taxonomy): Bacteria > Bacillati > Bacillota > Bacilli > Lactobacillales > Aerococcaceae > Facklamia > Facklamia sp. P13064. The sequence continues at coordinate 50,753 of NZ_JBNUPM010000011.1, forward strand.
GAATGCCAACTTCTACAAAAAGAAAGCTTAAATGACTTGGGCCTGTTTACAAGTGATTCCTTAATTCAAACAGTCAACTTAATCGAAGTTGATACTTTAGACATTGAGTCTTTACTTTTACTCTATAAAACGCTTATTTTTATAGAATATCCATCCAATTTTGAGTCAAGCTTTTCAATAATAGAAGCTGATGGCGAATGGTTAGCTAATGGCCAAGTGACTCTTTTTCCTAATTCTTCTAAGGAAAGCTCTTTCGATGCTAGTCAAATATTCCTCAGTTCGCAAGGCTATCGGCTAAACAAACAACTTACTAAACAAAAAGAATCGCAATGGGTAGGAACCATTGAAAAAGAGTTTCAGATTGAATTTAATTCAGGAACAAGTAAGGTTTTAAGTTCTAGGGACGAATTAATTTTCGACTCAAGGCTTTCTTCTGGTGAGTCATTCGAAAAGAAACAAGACTTACCTCAACTAAATTACCTCCTCCAATGGCATGGGAATCTTTATCAGGATTCTAAGGCCAGTTAACGAAGAAACAGCAAGCATTCTCAAATCCTCCAGAGTGCTTGCTGTTTTAATTTATCTTACTTTGAGAGCCCGATCAATATCTCGCTTAGCTTGTTGTTCTTTGAGCGCCTGTCGCTTATCATAGTGATGTTTACCACGTGCAACTCCTATTAATAGCTTAGCTCGACCCCTAACTAAATAAACCTTTAGGGGAACAATGGTCATTCCCTTCTGACGCGTTGCTTGGTCCATATCCACTATTTCCTTATGGTGTAATAATAACTTTCGATCTCTTAAAGGATCATGATTAAATAAATTACCATGGTCATAAGGACTTATATGAACATTCTTTACCCAGGCTTGGCCCCCATAGATTGAAATAAAGCCATCTTGAATATTTATTTTTCCTGCTCGAATGGATTTAATTTCTGTTCCTTTGAGGACTAAACCCGCTTCATAAGTATCAATAATCTCATAATCATGTCTGGCCTTTCGATTTTGGGCCAGTGGTTTATCGTGTACTGCTTTATTATTTGCCATAAAATCTCCTTGCTAGTGCTAGGAGTCTATTTTACATCACCTACTAGCATCTGATGGACTCCTAGTATTTCTTTTTCTTAGTTCTTTTTGCTTTCTTAAAGTTTCCCTTAGCAGAAATTTTTTTACCTGCTAAATTTTTACCCATTTTAGGATTCGCTTTATTTGATTTGTTTTGTCTGTTCGATTTATTCTTTTTCTTATTTTTTGTTGAAGATTGAATGATTTTTGGATCGATACCTTCTACTGCTTCTGCTTCAATTAGCTTAAAATCAATTTGTCGATCTTCGATACTGACATTACCAACCTCTATTTTAACCCTTTGCCCGATTCTAAAGATTTTATGTGTCCGCTCACCAATCAACAGCATGTGTTCTGGATTAAAATGATAATAGTCATCATCTAAATTTTGAATAGAGACAAGTCCTTCTACTGTATTGGGAAGCGCTACAAAAATTCCAAAAGAGGTAACCGATGAAATAGTTCCCCAGAAACTTTCTCCAACTTTATCCATCATATACTCAGCCTTCTTGAGAGCATCAGTTTCTCTTTCTGCATCAACCGCCCGGCGCTCCATTTTAGAAGCATGAGTCGCTATAGCTGGCAGTTGATCTTCTAACTTAGAAATCTCCTTATTTGAAGGATTGCCTAATAAATATTGACTAATTAGACGGTGAACAATCAAATCAGGATAACGGCGTATTGGCGAAGTGAAATGTGTATAGTCTTCTGCTGCTAAACCAAAGTGACCTGCTGCTTCATCTGAATACTTGGCTTGTTGCATCGACCTTAGCATCATAGTTGAAACAGCTTGTTCGTAATCTTCACCCTTGACCTGTTTAAGCGCCTCTTGCAAGGCCTTCGGTGCCATATCTTCAGTATTTCCCCTAAGAATGACCCCAAAACTTGAGATGAATTCCGCAAAACGGTCTATTTTATTAGAGTCTGGCTGCTCATGAATTCGATAGATAAAGGGTAGCTGCTTAGCTAAATAATCTTTGGCCACCGTTTCATTAGCAGCTAGCATAAAGGATTCAATTAAGCGCTCACTAGTAAACCTCTCACGTAAAACAATCTCTGTCGGGTGTCCTTTTTCGTCTACCAAAATCTTGGCTTCAGGCGCATCAAAATCGAGTGCTCCTCTATGTCGACGCATCTGATAGAGAATATCATGTAACTCAGCCATGTCCTCCAACATAGGAACAATTTCTTGATAATCTTGTCTTAAAGTTGGATCACCATCTAAAATAGCATTCACATCTGAATAGGTCATCCGATAGGATGAATGAATGACTGATTTGAAAATGCGATGCTTAATTACTTGCCCTTGATTATTAATCACCATCTCACAAGTTAGACTTAAGCGATCCTCATGAGGATTCAAAGAACAAATACCGTTAGACAATCTTTGCGGTAACATAGGGACCACGCGATCTGTCAAATAAACAGATGTTCCTCGCTCATAAGCTTCGCGATCAATAGCAGTGCCTGGTCTTACATAATGCGATACATCGGCAATATGGACACCTAATTGGTACTCTTTATCCGAAATTTTTTCTAAACTGATGGCATCATCTAAATCCTTGGCATCTGCTCCATCAATTGTAATGATTAATTGATCACGTAAATCCTTACGTCCTTGGATTTCTTCAGATTTAATTGTTTGCTCTACGGCTTCAGATTCTTTGACCACCTCTTTTGGAAATTCGTGCGGAATACCAAATTGGAAGAGAACGGCTAGTATATCAACACCTGGAGCGTCTTTATGGCCAATTTCTTTAGTCACAAGGCCTACCATTTCATTGGGCTTATGGCTATCTGGGTATTCAGCGATTTCTACAATACAAATAGTGTGATTAGCTGGATGAATACCATCTGGACGAATGAAAATTTTAGTCTCATCTGGAAATTCGCCTTGAGGCTTAATGTATCCTACATAGCCTGTGGTTTCACGTTCTTCTTGATTAAAACCATAAAACTCGCCAACTAACTGACTAACTTTACGGTCTATTACTTCAAGCACTTGAGCTTCCGAACCTTTGCCTGTTGTAGGATTAACATGTTTAACGATTCGAACACGGACTGTGTCTCCTTCCATGGCTCCTCCGTTTTTACCTCTAGGCACGAAGAAATCACTTTCACCTTCTTCATGAGATACAAAGCCAAAGCCTTTTTCATTCGCTCTGTATACTCCTATAACTTCTTCGTTTGAAGAAAAAGCTTTAAAATGGCCCTCAGATGTTAATTGAATTTCGCCAATTCTTTCCAAAAAGGCTAAAGCTTTAATTAATTTTTTATAATTTTTGGTTCCGCGATAATTAAAATGTTGGGAAAGCTGTTCCACCGAAAAGGAATCCTCTTTATTCCCTTGTAAAAAAACAATAATGTCTTTTTCTAGTCTAGATAAACTCAAATTTATTCTCCTCTCTCACCCTAAAAGGGTTGGGTCACTTGCTTGATGAAATCTAAAACTGATTTTTCAAAAGCCTTACGATCACGGTTTGTAGGAATGGAATGTGTATTATGTGGGAAATAATGAAAATCAATGCGTGCATTTACCAAATGATCTTGTAATAAATAAGAATCATCTGGCTCAATTAATTCATCTTGGCCTGATTGAGCGATATAAAAAGGCACCTTAACATTCACCAACTGTGAAGCGATTTCTTCTTTAATTTCTTCTAATTCTTTCATTTGTTGCCAATGGCCTGCCAATATATCATCAAACTCTTCCATAAATGTCTCTGTATCATGTCGTTGACTGGCCAAAAATTTACCTAAATGCATAAATGAGTTGGAAATATTGATCGGTTCCTCAGTCATAACCGGCGCATTAAAGATTCCTCCACCACTTCCTTGAAAATCTTTCTGAGAAATAATATCTGTAGCCATAACTCCACCTAATGAAAGACCAAAGACTAAAAGGTGCTCAAATTTTTGTCCTAGCATCCAATGATAAGCATCATTGGCTTCTTGACGCCAAATATTTGGAGAAAAATCCAAAACTGATTTGATGTCTTGTGTATCATGACCACTAAATTGTGGCACTAATACGTTATAGCCTTGGCGATTCAATAGCCTTCCTAATAGGTTCATATCACGTGTTGATCCCGTATAAGCGTGGAAGAGTAGGATCCCTACCTTCTTATCTTGACCTTCTAAATAAACCGCCTTATCAAATGGAACATTCATCACACTTTTCACTCCTAACCTCTTATTATCATTGTATCTAAACCTTGTTGGAAACTAAAGAAATTCCTCTGTTTCTAAATAAATACGCACATGTGGCCTAATGAGCCGACATGTGCGTCTATTCAAAATCTTTAACGATTATTTAGCCGATAAGTAAGCTAAAGCTAAGGCAATGACAAAGAACAGCACGCCTAAAACGGTTGTAGCACGAATTAAAAAGGCTTCAAAGCCACGTGCTTTTGATTTAACAGAGCCATCGTCTCCTCCACCTGTTAAAGTTGAAGCAGCATTACTCTTAGATGGTTGCATAATAACTAATAAAATAATCAAAATAGATACTACAATTAATGAAATCATTAAAGCGTTATACATAGTTGCCCTCCTTTATATGGACTATCTAGGAAATTATATCATACTTTCTTAAGAATGTGATAGACATCTCCGGAACTTTTAATATTAAAAGTAAAAGCCCTTAAAAACACGACCAAAGATCTTCGTTTTTGAGGGCTTATTTTAATCGCTTTAAGATTACTTTATCATTGATTATTAGACTCATTTGCCTTTGCAGCTTTACGTGCTTGTGAAAATTGACGGATTTCTTCTTTAGTCTTTTTAGCAGTTTTAGCTCTTCTTTGACGTTCGTATTGAGACCGTAACTGCCCACAAGCCGCTTCGATTTCTGTTCCGTGTTCTTTACGAACAACACTATTAACCTTGTTTTTCATTAAAATATCAAAGAATTGCGCAATATTTTCAGCCTTAGAACGCCGGAAAGAATTTTCTGCAACCGGATTATAAGGAATCAAATTAACATAAGCTAATTTCAGCATCGGTTTCAACAGATTTGCCAATTCTTTAGCATGTTGAGGTGTATCATTGACACCATCAATCATAATGTATTCGAAAGTTACCCGGCGATTGGTTTTTTCAATATATTCATAAATAGCATCAAATAATTCTTCAATGGGATATTCTCGGTTAATCTTCATAATCGAAGAACGAGTCTCATTGTTAGGGGCATGGAGGGAAACTGCTAGATTGACTTGTAAACCTTCATCAGCAAATTCACGAATTTTTGGTGCTAAGCCAGAAGTTGAGACAGTAATATGACGTGCCCCAATAGCTAGTCCCTTATCTGAATTCACAATTCTTAAGAATTTCATCACGTTATCATAGTTATCAAAAGGCTCACCTATACCCATAACCACAATATGCGAAACCTTTTCTCCTTGACCTAATTGGTCCAAGTGTCGTTGAACGTACATGATTTGAGCGACTATCTCACCTGTTTCTAGATCTCTTACTTTGGGTATCAAACCCGAAGCACAGAACTTACAGCCAATATTACAGCCAATTTGCGTTGTGACACACACTGAAATACCATAATGATGATACATTAAAACCGTCTCAATCATTGATTTATCTTGTAATTCAAACAAAAATTTAGTGGTTTTATCTTGGGCTTTCTGTACAATTTTTGCCCTTAAGGGAGAAAAAATAAATTCCTCGGATAAAGGTTCTAAAATCGTTTTGGGGATATTAGTCATCTCTTCGTAGGACGCCACATGGTGACGGTAAAGCCATTGCCAGATTTGATCTGCCCGGTATGGCTTTTCTCCTCTTTGAGCTAGCCATTCGATTAGATCGTCTAGGGTCAAACTATCTATTGATTTCACTGATAAAACTCCTCTATTTATTAAAAACTTCATGTTCAGTTTAGCACAAACAAAAGAGCCTGTCTTTATTTTATTTCCATTCTAAAGAATAGCCATTAGCCTCTAGCAAAAATTCATGAGATATTCTTACGCCTGATAAACAAGATGGCCCTGATAAATAGTTGCTAAGGTTTTACCTTTAACTTGCCAACCTACAAAGGGTGTATTGGTCGATTTAGAAGCAAATTCCTTTGGATCGATTGGATATTCATGGTCAATGTCGAAAATAGCTAGGTCAGCAATAGACCCCACAGTAAGATCGGAAGCTGGTATATTAAAGATTTTAGCTGGTTCCCATGCCATCCAATTGATTAACTGTTCTAAACTACAAATTCCTCGTTCAACAAGATAAGTATACAGCAAAGCGAAAGCAGTTTCTGATCCCACAATACCAAAAGGTGCTTTAAGCATACTCTGATTCTTTTCTTCTGCCATGTGCGGAGCGTGGTCGGTTGCTATACAATCAATCGTTCCATCTAGTAGACCTTGAATTAAGGCTGCTTGATCCGCGCGACTTCTTAATGGTGGATTCATCTTCCAATTGCCATCATCAGTTGGAATATCTTCATCACACAAGAGAAGATGGTGGGGACAAACTTCACAAGTTACTTTTACGCCCTCAGCTTTGGCAGCGCGAATAACCGCTACACTTTCTTTAGTTGAAACGTGACAGACATGGTAGTGGCAGTTTGCCTCTTTAGCCAAAATACAATCTCTGGCAATCTGACTGGATTCAGTCGCAGAGTATATTCCTGGTAAACCTAACTTTTCACTTACCTTCCCCTTATGCATGACCCCTCCAAAAAGCAAAGAATTATCTTCAGTATGGGCCACAATTGGTCGGTCTAATTGCTCAGCCATTTGCATAGCTTGAAGCATTAAACCAGCTGTTTGAACGCCCTTGCCATCATTGGTAAAGGCAACAGCTCCTTCTTGTGTTAAAGCAGGAAAATCAACCAATTCTTTTTCGGAAGTAATTTCTAGTGAAATCGGTGCATACTGATGTACTTTGATGCAAGCTTCTTGCTCGTTTAATTGCATCAAAGCTGTAAAATCTGCTAGATTATCTGGAACTGGATTTAGATTTGGCATTGCACAAACTTGTGTATAACCGCCTCGAGCCGCTGCTTTTGAGCCGGTTTCAATGGTTTCTTTTCCTTCGAAACCAGGCTGACGAAAATGAACATGCAAATCAATTAGCCCCGGAGTAATTAAACCGTTTTGACCATCAAAAATTTTAAGCTCTTCATGAGATAATTCATTCAACAGATCTAGACCAATCGCGTTAATCTTTTGGTCTTTAATTAAAAGCTCTACTGCTTGAAATCCACCTTGACGATTTAGCATTCGCACATTCTTAATTAATAACATCTTTTCCCCCCTACTTTCCGTTCATAACTGCTTCAATAATTGACATACGCATAAATACACCATTTTTCATTTGTTCAGCTATTACAGATCTTTCTGACATGACTAATTCATCAGCAATTTCTACCCCTCGATTGACCGGTGCAGGGTGCATAATAATTGCATGGTCTTGCATGCGACTGGCTCTTTCGGTATTTAAACCGTATAAACGATGATAGGTTTCCGCTTCGAAACTATCTGGCTGGTCATGGCGTTCTAATTGAACTCTTAAGAGCATTAAGACATCGACTTCTCCAATCAATTCATCAATGGGTAGATAGCTTCCGAAATGATCAAAGGTTTCATCATACCACTCTTCTGGTCCTGAAAAATATAGTTCAGCTCCTAAACGAGATAAAATTTCAGCGTTAGAATGAGCAACACGAGAGTGACTGAGGTCTCCTACGATTGCTATTTTCAAACCAATAAAACGTTGGAATTTTTCATAAATGGTCATCAAGTCGAGCATACACTGTGTAGGATGCTGAGAGGCCCCATCCCCACCATTAATAATTGACAAATTCAAGTGCGGTGATTTCATCAACGGCTCGAAGTAATTTTCTTCGCGAGTACGTACCACAACTGTATCTACCCCTAAAGATTCTAGTGTAATTAAAGTGTCTAAGAGGGTTTCTCCTTTGGAAAGTGAAGATGTTTTAGCATCAAAAGCAATAACCGGCATACCTAACTTTTTCTCAGCCATTTCAAAAGAAAGGTGCGTTCTTGTCGAATTTTCCAAAAAAACATTACAAACAAAGTGTCCTGGATACTGTGGTAATAGTGAGCGATCAAGGTTTTTAAATTCGATGGCTCGATGAATTAGTTTCATTACCATACCTGAATTTAGTTTCTTGGTTGATTCAAAATGCTTAAAAACTAAGTTGTGATTACTCATTATTTTATCCCTCCATGTACTGTAATTTACCGCGGTAATCTTCTATTTTTTGATAGCCATAAGATGTCATTTCAGCCTTTAATTCTTGATTCAATCGCTCAAAAATTTGTGGTCCTTCTTCCATCAAAGCTGTTCCTACTTGAACCATTGAAGCTCCACAAAGAATGTGTTCAAAAGCATCACGCCCACTTGCAACGCCCCCTGTACCAATAATGGCTATGGAGTCATTTAGACGCTGGTAGAAGGCATGTACATTAGCCAGAGCCGTTGCTTTAATTGCGGCTCCTCCAATCCCTCCAAAGCCTTGCTTTGGTTTGATTGCAACAGTTTGATCTTGAATCCACAAACCATTACCAATTGAATTGACTGAATTGACAAAAGAAAGCGGAAATTGATTCAAGATTGCGGCCACTTGATCAAAGTGAACCAGATCAAAATAAGGAGGTAATTTTACTCCTAGTGGTTTGTTTACAAAACTAAACACTTCTATCAAAATCTCGTGCATGAGTTCAAAATCATAGGCTGTCTGGGGTTTGCCGACTACATTTGGGCAGGACAGGTTTAATTCGATCAAGCCATTGAATGAAGCATCTTGTACTTTATGCAAAACTTGGTAGATTTCCTCTTTAGAAAGGCCCGTTACCGACAAGAAAAGATCTGAACGATCTAACTCAGAAAGATAGTCTAGATAATAATCAATCCCTAAATTCGGTAAGCCCATCGAATTGATTGAACCGTGAAGATTCCCCACATAGCGTGGCTCAGGATTGCCCTTTCTCGCTTGACTAGTAGCTGTTTTGGTAACAAAAGTAGCAGCTTGAGAGTCTAAAATTTCATTTAGCTCTTCTCTTGTTTGGCAATGAACCCCGGCGGCATTCATTAAACAGGATTTAAAATGTTGATTGGCAATTTGGGTCGTAAGCGTCATTTCATACTTCCTTTCATAAGTTGAATTCGCTTAGTTTTAACCAAAAAAGAGGTCAGTAACGAAAAACCGTTACTGACCTCTTGCGCACATAAAAGGATATCCCATTAGAGAGAGTTTCTCCAATGAACTATTCAAATAAATCTTTCATGTATCTCGTACACGGTTAAAGACTAATAAAATTTTTCCTTATTATAGCCCGACCATTCAAAAAAATCAAGACTTTATTAAAAATAATCGACTCTTTTGTGTGTTAAACGTAAATGATAATGTCTCAAGAGAACACAAATCAAAATGTCCCATTTCTGAGTTATACTTCTTTCAGGGGTAGTTAGATGAAAGTTTGATTAACAATGTTCGAGCAAAGAAAATATGCTGTCATTCAATCGGTTGCACAGGGCCGAAAATCAAAAGCCAAAGACCAAGTGGAGCTCGGTTTATCGCGTCGCTCAATAAACGACGATTAACTGTCTATAAAACTTATGTTAAATTAGGCTTTCAACATGGAAATGTTAATCACTCCCCAATTAATAAAATAAGTCAAACAATTGAAAAAAGATTATCCATTTGTACCAAACTGTCTATGAAGGGTTCAATTTTAAACACTTCTGTGAAAAATTAAAGGCGTGTGAACAGATTCAAATTTTCGAATCGACTCTTCCAAATATCATGAAAAACATCAGACAGTGTCTCCTAAAGCGCGAAGACAAACACGTCGTCAGCCAAGACAAGCTCTCGAACAAAAAATTGAAGCCAAAGGAACACTCTCTCAACGGGATAAGGCGCTCTCTCAAACGGTAATTACTCTTTCTCCTGAAAAGGCTCACCTGGTATGTCTACGTAAAAAATATGCTGGCGATCCCCTTCAAATGGATGCTTCACAACACCAGTGGTTTGAAGGAGATACTTCCTATTATCATCTTCACACTACTATTGATGACGCGATGGGAAGGGGTGTTGGAGCTTCGTTTGATACGCAAGAAACCCTCAATGGCTATTCTGAAGTTACTCAACAATTTCTTACAAAATATGGCATACCTTATGAAATTTTGACAGATAATCGATCGATTTTTGATCAAAGAGGGACACAACGCAAAGAGGCCTCTTTGTCCGAAGCTATCGAACAAAAGGCCTCCACTCAATTTGGATATGCGTGTCAGACGCATGGTATTCAATTAAGTTCCACTTCAATTCTGCAAACCAAAGGACCTATTGAGCGACTCTTCGGTATGTTTCAAGACCGTCTTTTCAATGAGATGAAGCTTGCAAATATCCAAACCATTCAAGAAGCCAATTGCTATCTCCCATCCATTTAGAGACGTTTAATAATCAAATTGCCCTCTCAATTAAGCCTAGCATAACCGCCTTTGAAAGACTAGCTAAGGGTATGAATTTAGATCCTATTCTCGCACGCTTTAATTGGTGTCGTATTCAAGCTAAGCATGCCATTCAGTATCAAAAGCATCGTTATCGTCTCATTGATCAGCAAGCTAAGCCCGTCTATTTGAATAAAAAGACAAAAGTGTTGGTGATTGAAAGCCGTAAACAAGAATTGTTTGCCTCTTACAAAGATCAACTCTATGCATTGGAAGAAATTCATCGGCATAAGTCGGTCAGTGAAAATCTATAAGAGCAAGCGATAATTGAACAAGCTAAACCTTCTATCCCACCTCTGTCTCATCCGTAGAAAGCAGCTTCCTATCAACCGTATTTATATAAAATGAAGACAAGAAGAGGCAACCAAGCAAAGCCCGGTAGGACTTTCGATCAATTCTTACTTGTACCCAAATTAATCAAATTTCGGGACATAATCGCTTGGGGTTGACAGTCTTTCTTCAAGAAAAATAATCTAATCTTTCATTTTATAGTGATTAGATGTAAAATTTAATATTGAACTTATCTATTTAGTAACTAAAGGAAGGTGATCTTTTGAAATATTTAATTTCTTATCAACAATCAAAATCTTTATTAAACCCACTTTGGATAGATGTCAGAAGTCCTAAGGAATTTGCTCAAGGCCACCTTCCAAATGCTATCAATCTTCCTGTTATGGATGATTCAACCCGCCATGAGGTTGGAACACTTTATAGCCAAGGACAGATTGACCAGGCTAAACAAGTTGGTATTAATTTTATGAGTGGTATTTTACCGACCTTTTTTCAGCATATTATAACAGCTAGTCATGGCCATACATTAATTTTCTATTGTAAAAGTGGTGGCTTTCGCTCTTCTTCAATTGTTGGTTTATTAGATGGACTCGGTTTGACTGTCTATCAATTAGCTGGAGGGTACCAAGCTTATCGCCAACGTGTATTAGCTCAACTCGAAGTACTACCTCATCACTTTCAATTCGTATCTTTAGACGGTATGACTGGAACGGGCAAAACCTTGATTTTAAAACACATCGAAGCAATGGGTGGCCAAGTATTAGACTTAGAAGGTTTAGCGAATCATAGAGGGTCGCATTTTGGTCAGATTGGATTGGGTCAACAACCTAGCCAAGCTAATTACGAGGCAGCCCTAATTAACAAACTTGAATCATTCCAACCAGGCATTGTTTTTATCGAAGGAGAAAGTGCTAGCATTGGTAAGGTGCACACCCCCCACACCCTTTATCAAGCATATAAACAATCCCCCCATCAAGTCTACATTGATTCACCAATAGATTTACGAATTGAACGAATCGAAGATGAATATATTAATGCTTCTGATCAAAAAAATTTAGCAGAGATTAAAGAAAGCTTGAACAGAATGGATAAGATGAACCCGCAACGCAAGGCTATGCATATAGAATCCCTTAATCAAGGTGACTATGCATCCGTCATTAAAGATCTCATCCTTTCATACTATGATCAACACTACACACTTAAAAATAAAAATTTTGAATATCAGATCATTAATTATTCTTCGCTGGATACTGCGCGTGCTTTAATCGACCTTTACGACGTTTTATAGTGAAAAAGCAGCGACCTTTTTGTCGCTGCTTTTGTTTTAGTCTACTTCCATATTAAAGCAAACTCAATTGCTATTTGAGCAATGAAAGCTTTAGAGTCCAAGGCCACATGATCGGATAAGGAACGGCTGTCCCAAGCTTCTTCACTCAAATGATCGGCAGCATAAAAGAAGTGACACACTTCAACTGATCGCAATTGAGCCCAGGCGACTACGGCTGAACATTCCATATCGACACAGATACAGCCTTGCTCTTTTCGTTTTTTATACCGATCAATTGTTTCTCTGAAAATAGCATCCGTTGTCCAGGCCTTACCAATACGCGATGAAACCCCTTTTTGATTGAGGTATGATTGAAAATCTTCTAAGCTCCTTTTATTTACATCCAATTCATAGCTTGGTTTAAGATAGTGGAAAGAGGTTCCTTCATCTCGCACCGCTCGATTTGGAATAATAATTGATACCTCTTCAATACTAGAGTCTAGCACACCACAGGTTCCAAATAAAACGAGGCGTTTCATCCCCATTGCCCATAGGTGCTCCAGGACGCCTACACAAGCCGGACTTCCTACTTGAGAATTGAAAGCAGCAATCGTTTGTTTTCCAATTTGTAGCCGATAAATGGGAATCTCGCCCTGAGCAGTAGAAGTGGAAGCAATCGCTTCATGTGGATAATCACTGATCATTCTTTGGAAAGTTAAGCAGGAAAAGCAAGAAACTACTGTGTCTGGAAAATTTACTACTTTCTCTGTGACTTCTTTAGGGTTAATAATGGCTTGGGGATTATGATCCCATTCATGTAAAGGTAAGTGGCTATTCATATCCTTCCTCTCATTTTTTTCTATCCTACTAAATACTCTAGTTGTTAACAAGAGAAAGACAATTTTTATTATGCTTAGTGAGGGAAGATAATAATTACTACCTTTCATGATTCTTACATGATCCATCAATAATGCCTTAAGATACGTTGATTAATATCTGAACTTGAGGGTCACTCCTTCATTAAAAATGCGATGTCCAGTAAAATAGTCCGCTTCTCGAACTAATGAATTTTAATTTTTCCCACTCTTCAACTTGTCTTTGAGAATGTTTTAATTCATAAACTTGCAGTTGTTTCATACTTAAGAAATCTTGATAAGCAAACTGTTTTTTGTCAAAACATTCATTAGTACGGACAAAGCTGTGCCATGACTAGCAACAATGATACTAGCTTGTGATTGCTCTGTTATTTCCTTAAAACAAGATACGACTCGATGAGATACTTCATGTAATGACTCACTATTCGACAACTTATAATTAAAATTATCCCATTGGTTTTGCGCAATTGTAGAAAACTCTTCCCCCTTCCCCAATCCTACGCTCTCGTAAATCTTTCTGCTAAATAAATTTTAAATTTAATCGTTCAGCTGTAGGTTCAATGGTTTGTTTGACATGAAGATATGGACTCGCATAAATAGCACTGATTTCTTTATCTTCAAAAAATTGCCAACTCCTCAATCAATTTTTTCTTCAACCGTTAAAGGCACTTATCCGTTTTTAACAGTAAGGTCTCGCATTGAATGTCTAATTAAATAGAACCTCCTCAGATTTCATTAATCCTTTCGATTTAACCAATTCATTAAAACATTAATGTATTTTTCCGTTTCATCAATGTAACACATATGTCGACTATACTGGAACAACTCCCATTCAGCATTGGGTAGATTATCATACAAAGTTTTAGCAATGTATGGAGAAGAAAGATCCATAGCCCCACTGATCACTAAGGATGGTTGTACGATTTCCCTTAAGTGCTCCGTATATTCAAAGCCAGACAAAGTCCCAGTCGGCGTAAATTCATTAGGCCCCCAACCCACTAGATAAGCTTCTGAACCAGCTGCCTTTTCTCTTTTTAGGCAAGCAGGTGAATCTTCAGTGACTGGACCACAACAATATCTTTCCATAAAGACATTAAGTGCTTCAAGGTATTCCGGTGATTGGTAATTGCCGCTTTCTTCAGCCATTAATATCGCTTGACGATAGACTTCTGGCATTAGATTCACTCGGCGCATCCCTTCTTGGCGCCAAAGCTTGGCGGATGAAAGCGTTGATGAAAAGATATAAGATTTTATCCCCTCTGGTTGTTCTTCAATCTGATATATTTGCTGCAGCATCCCACCCCAAGATTGTCCTAAAATATGAACTTGGTCTAATTTTAAATAATTTCTTAAAGCAATTAATTCTTCTTTCCATACCTGTGCGGTAAATAATTCAGGATGCCCTTCAACCATCGATAAACCACAACCAATTTGATCATACATAACCAATGGGCGATCATCCAATTCAGCAAGTGGGTCTAAAACTTCCAAGTAATTGTGAGTAGATCCCGGCCCCCCATGGAGTAAGAGTAGAGGGGGTTTGCTACCTGCTTGATTTACAACGCGGTAATAGGTTTCATGCCCTTTGAAAGGCATCTTTCCTTCAATAATCTTCATAATCTTGCCTCCATTTATTGTTCTCTTTCTATTATTACCTAAATAAACTGTCCCTGCCACTTTCGTTTCACTCTTTTTAGCGCAAGGTTAATAAATGATGATAAAATAATAATAATAATAATAATAATAATTCGTTTAGGGGGATATAAAATGGATAAGATTGAGCATTTTATCGAAATGGAAACAAACTATTTAGCCGTTGACCAATCTGTTAATCAATTAATGGAACAACTCGATGCGTTCCAAGGCCAAATCGAAAAAATAGCAAAACTCATCGATTATTATGGTAGTCAAGAATGGTATGAGCATCTTGAAATGGAAAAAAGAGAATTGTTACCGAGTGATTCTACACGAGCTATTCTCGGCGAAGATTATGCTTATGAAACATTGGGAAATCTCAGACAATGCGCGCTTCAAATGTTAGAAATCAGTACGGAGATTTTTAAAATTTATTAAACTCTTAAAGCACAAACAAAAAAACCCACCAACAAAGCTGGTGGGTCTAAATTATATTATAGTTTTACAATATTTGCAGCTTGGTCGCCACGATCGCCTGAAACAATATCGTAAGACACTGCTTGGCCTTCATCTAATGTTTTGAAGCCGTCTCCAGAAATA
>NZ_JBNUPM010000012.1:0-62851 GCF_050409425.1 Facklamia sp. P13064
ATAGCTAATGAACTCTGCGTTTATTGAACGTTGCACTTGTTATGATAATTTATCTTTTTAAAACAAACCAAGCATACAGTGCAAATCCTCCTATCATAATAATCAAAGTTAAAATTTGCTTTAACTCGTAGGGAAGAGGCGATAGATTTAAAAGATATTCTGGTAGTGTAATTAACAAAAGTGTTACGAGTAAAACCGCTGTTTTGGACCAAATTGATAATAAAATTAAGTTCAACACCATAATAGACCCAATGAGAAGGCTGACGGTGGAGTCTAATGTTATAATTGGTGTTTGAGTCATACTATCTACATAATATAAAGCAACATAGGCAGCTATAGTTACAAGTGAAATAATAGCAAATACTAAATACTTCATTTTGTCTGATAATCTAGCTGGAATAATATTTCTAAAAGCAGCAAGCACTGCAACAATAAATGCTCCAGCAATAACTAAATGACCCATAATCTCTAGAATCGAAAAAGAGAATTCGCCTCTCATCAAATTAGGTAAGATAATGAAAGAATAGGATGCAACCATAATGCCAATAATATTCTTAATAGCAGAACGGTGATCAACTAACATTTCATTGGCTATTGACCTCATATAATCTTTAGGCGACGAACCAATAATATGCTCAATCGGCTTCCCTTGGCCTTCAGCTTGTATGAGATGATCTTCTAACTCACTAACTATCTCCTCAATCTCATTCGTTTCCTTACCTTTAGAAACTAAGTATACGGTTAGATTTTCTAAAAACTCTTTACTTTGTTTCGATAGTTGAGTATTATTTTCCATTTGTTCCATCTCCTTTATCACTATCCGTGTACGACTCTCTATTTAAAACCTTGTTAACGCTACTTTGAAGGTTTTCCCAGCGCTTAATAAAATGATCCAATTCATCTGCGCCTTTTTCAGTCAGGGAATAATATTTCCTTTTGGGACCTGCAGTGGATTTTTTTAGTGTCGATGATACTAAACCCTCTCTTTTCATTCGCATTAATAAAGGATAGATCGTACCCTCACTCATCGAATGAAAACCATAACGGGATAATTTTTCTGCCAGTTCATAACCATATGCTTCTTTATTTTTTATAATCATCAGAATGCATCCATCAATGACTCCTTTTAACATTTGTGTAGAAGACAAATTACCCCTCCTTTTACAGAACGAATTCACTATCTTGTATTACATAGTATTTTAAGATTATTATACAGCTAGCTACCTTGTAATGCAAGAGTTAGTTTAAAATTCAATTACCCCTTCTTAAAGATGAGGTGACTCTTCTAATATTAAGTTTTGGTGAATTGTAAAATGAACTTAGCCATATAAATTAGAAAAAGAGCCAGTGAGTCTGCTAATCTATGTAGTAACAACACAGACATAGAATAGCAGACTCCACATGGCTCAAACCGAGCAATCGCTCGGTTACTCGGACGTTCACCTCAGACCATTCATACAAAAGTGAAACGCGGGACAGTTACTCAGAAACGCAAACAATCTGTAAACGGAAAGACTTATCTCTACTTCAGGGATGTCTATAGTGCTGCTGCGGGACAAGCGGCGTATGACCCCTTGCATGAGGGAACGGGACGACAACCTAAGTGGGTCAATAGTAAGGACTTTATCGATTGGGCGGATAAGGCTACTCAGTGAGAGGTGGAGCCCTGATGTGGTTGTTGGTTACGCTGAACGTCATAAATTGTTCTGTGAAGACTTGATCCCTTGCACAAAAACGCTTTATAACTGGATCAATAAGGGGCTCATGCGAACGAAGAACATTGATTTACCTGAAAAGGTATCACGCAAACCGCACAAGGCTTTTGAACCTGGACCCAGACGTCGCAAAATCCTGGGCAAATCGGTTGAAGAACGCCCCCAGAAAGTGGAAGACCGTGAGGAATGGGGACACTGGGAAATCGATACTGTGGTAGGTCCGCATGGTGAAGAGGACCCTGCCTTATTGACGTTGGTTGAACGACACTCACGCTTTGAGTGGCTTATTTTGATTAAGAATCAGACAAGTCAGGTCGTTTATCAAGCGATCACTCAACTCATAAACTCCCTAGGAGAGGAAGCTGAGCGACTTTTTAAGACTTTTACAAGTAATAACGGTTCAGAATTCAGCTCACTCACAAAAGCCGTCTCCTCTGTAGCTGAGGTCTACTTCGCTCACCCTTACTCATCTTGGGAGCGTGGCACCAGTGAAAACCAACACCGTCTCGTTCGACGCTATATACCAAAAGGGGAGTCTTTAGCTAGGTATACACAGGTAGATATTGATCGCATTCAACAATGGATGAATGACAGGCCCCGGAAGCTATTAGGTTACGCCACGGCTCACGAAGTGTTTGTTAAGGCGTGGAAGAATGAACAGAAAACAGCTTGACGTGATGGCTTGACAAGGAGCCTCCTTCGCCATGGTTTCCTAGCCTAAACGCCAGATAAACCGCTCAGCCCATCAGGCTACCATGGCTCAGCTCCTTATCAAACCCTCACAGAAAGATTAAACAACTACACGGATCATTGAACTCACACTTCTCATGGGCGAGGACTCCTTTGTACTAGGTGGCTAAGTTGTATTTGCAATTTATATCTAAATAACAATTATAGTACGCGTCATAAGCAACATCTCTATTTTTAGTTTGCGTCTTGGTCGCGTATAAGGAACACCAGTGTATTTTCATATTTTTATAGAAAATGTGCATTGATAGGCGTTGTGTACCCTGCATCTGCTATTAAATAAGTCGGATTAAAAGAAGGGATTTTTTCAAATAAGAAGGGGAAAGCCAATGTATCGTAGGTATTTCCTGAATGGACACTATAAGCTAATACCCATCCCCTTGCGATCGCAAGCTGTTTGAATAGTATAGGCAAAAACTTGGCCATGATCCCCTTTATGAAACCACCCTACCTCCGGATCATTGGGACTGATTGTTTGGGACTTTGTTAAGGTCTCCTTTTTTGTGTTTTTTAGCGACTTTTTTCTATGAATCATCCGATCTGCTTGAACAGCTTCCAGCATTTCATCTGCCAACCATTTGGCTTGTACCGGCACTTCTTCGTTGGTATATTTCCGGCCATTCGCACAAGCTTTGACGTGAGTACATCCATAAAAACTGCTTGGGTATCGACTGCTCCTGCCTCCAAACACTGCGTGAGTATCTGGCTAAAAATCTGTTGGGCGATACTTGTTCCTTCAAAACGCCACTTGTAATTCTTTCCAAAGGTTGAAAAATGGGGCACTGAATCCGTGAGAGATAATCCTAAGAACCAGCGATAAGCAACATTCACTTGAATTTTTTGAATGGTTTGGCGCATGCTTAGAATACCTTAGAGATGTTGAATGATGAGATTTTGATAAGCGTAATCGGATTAAAACTTGGACGTCCACTATCCAAACAATAGACATCTTCTACTAAAGCATAGTTGAATGAAAAATTTATAGGGCGATCAATTTTTCTCAGAAGATGGTCTTCAAGAACGAGTTCTTCAAGGGCATGAAAAGCGATCTGATTACGTGCTTCAAATGTTTTACTATCGGCATTAACTGACATCATGGAAATCACCCATTTTCTTTTTATTATACATAAAAAAGCCCTCTAAATCACTATAAGCTGTGATCTAGAGGGTTTTATCTACATACTGATATCTCCCTAACGGAAGATGTTTAAGTATAAATGATATTCATATAATAAAAATAGGTGCATCATTTATTTACGTTTTGGTCCCAAATATTCTGAATCATCAAAGCCTAAAATTACTGAAAAAAGTGGGAATCCGAAAAGAAGCCCGAGACCATATCCAACACCCTTTCCAAACACTTTTGCTAAGTCTAAACACTTTTGCTAAGTCTAAACAAAACATGATGATAAAATAGATATTTGCTAGCGGAACTAATAGCCATAACACTTTCCATCCATTACCGTATACAATTTTAAATTGAATATATAGTTGATAAATAGGGATCAGTGACTTCCACCCAGCTTCACCAGCCTTTTCAAAAAGTTTCCACATACCTACAATAAAAATAATTACAAATACCATGTATAGTATACTTGAAAAACCGTCTGACATATTTCCCATTTACTCACTCTCCTTCTTATATTTTTTAAGTATACTATATAAAATTAAAAATAACAAATAAAATTTAAAAACAAAAAACACCTTCCAATAAAGGAAAGTGTCTTGAATATCTGCTGTAATAATGATTGGTACTCGATTCCTGCGGAATCTCCGTCCCATAGCACATTCGTAAGGGAACAAGTTCGCAACGACTGTCCTAACGTTTTGAGAATTGAGAAGCTTTACGAGCTTTCTTAAGACCTGGTTTTTTACGTTCTACCATACGAGGGTCACGTGTTAGAAGTCCAGCTGATTTTAATGCAGGACGGAAGTCTGGATCGACGTTTAATAATGCACGTGCGATTCCGTGACGAATGGCACCTGATTGACCAGAGAAGCCTCCACCTTTTACGTTCACAATAACATCATAAGATCCTAAAGTTTCAGTAGCGTTGAATGGTTGGTTGATTACTTCGTGTAAGTGAGCAAATGGAATGTATTCTTCCAAAGGCTTACCATTCACAGTGAATTCACCAGTTCCTGGTACTAAGCGTACGCGTGCTGATGAGTTTTTACGACGACCTGTTCCTAAGTATTGTACTGTAGCCATTTAATCCCTCCTTATATTAATGTATTGATGTCTAATTTTTTAGGTTGTTGAGCGGCATGGTTATGCTCTGAACCTTCATAGACAAAAAGTTTAGTGAATTGTTTGCGACCTAAACGGTTGTCTGGTAACATTCCTTTTACTGAACGTTCGATTAAGCGTGTAGGTTTCTTGTCGCGCATTTCACCAGCTGTAGTGACACGCATTCCACCAGGATGTCCTGAGTAATTATAATATTTCTTGTCTGTTGCTTTTTTACCAGTTAAGGCAATTTTTTCAGCATTAATTACGATTACAAAGTCACCTGTATCCACGTGTGGGGTATAGGTGGGTTTATTTTTTCCGCGTAAGATTGATGCAACAACAGTTGAAAGGCGTCCCAATGGGATATCTGTGGCATCTAATAATACCCAGTTGCGTTCAACTTCGTTCTTTTTAGCCATATATGTTTGACGCACGTTGTTTTCCTCCAATATTTGTCTAGTTGTTTACGGTTACGATGAGTTTCCGGGGCTCATGTGTGGGGTAAACAATACCGTCAACTATTATATTCCTTATTAACCCCTAATGTCAAGCGATTTTCTCACACTGCTTCAAATTTATTTTGCTTTCGATCAACAGTCATTTGCCTTCATGGTATAATCATTTCAAAGGAAGTGAAATTTATGAAAGCTCAAGAAAGACGCCAAGCCATTTTAGCATTCTTAAAAGAACAAAGCGAAGCGATAACGGCCAATGAGTTAGCTAGTCGTTATCAAGTCAGTCGTCAGGTAATTGTTGGAGATATTGCTTTATTACGTGCCCATCATAAAGTAGAAATTTTAGCCACTAATCAGGGATATTTAATTCCTTCTTCCCCGATTAACAATACTGCTACTAAGGGGTATACGGGGGTGATTGTTTGTCGTCATGATGATAGTCAAATGCGGCTAGAGTTAGAAACAATATTAGCCTATCAGGGTAAAGTGCTTGATGTGCAAATAGAGCATCCGGTTTATGGTTTATTGTCTGCTGCCCTTCATATTCATTCGCAAGCTGATCTTGAAGCCTTTCTAGAACGTATGGCAACTTATGAAGGTGAAATGTTAGCATCCTTAACGGATGGTATTCATTCACATACCATACAGGTGCCTAGTCTAAAAGAATTTAAGCTAATCGAAAATGCTTTGTCACAAGAAAAAATCCTCTATGTGTAGATAGGTGTCTTGACACCATTATAGATTGTTGTTAAACTGCTTTTATAGTAAATTTTTTGGAGGTTCTTATGTCTCAAACTACTCGCTTATCTAAAACACGCCAATTGACGTTCGCTAGCTTACTCACAGCAATTGGTATTATCATACCAATGGTTATGCCACTTAAAATTGTGATTCCTCCTGCTTCTTATACTTTGGCTAGTCATGTGGCAATTTTTATGGCCATGTTTATTTCGCCTTTTACAGCTGTTTTAGTAAGTTTAGGTACTAGTCTGGGATTTCAATTAGCTGGCTTTCCTATGATTATTGTTGCAAGAGCTGCTTCGCACGTTGTATTTGCTTTTGTTGGCGCTAAAATGCTTCAACAAAAACCGCAATGGTTAGCAACAAGTCGCAATAAATGGACGTTTTCTTTCATCATCAACTTAATTCATGCAGTTGCTGAAGTATTCGTCGTCTATGTGATCACCCAAGTAGGTTTTAGCCAAGCCAGTGAAAACTTCTTATATGTTTTAATTGTTCTAGTGGGTGGAGGAACTCTTATCCACGGCATGGTTGATTATTTCTTAAGTGATTATTTCGCTAAACAATTAGCAACACGAGCTAAAATTCCTGTCTATCCAATGGTATAGTAAATTCTATATACTAAAAGGCAAGTGGAAACACTTTGCCTTTTATTTTTTTCCTATGATACAATCAAAACAAATGCCTAGCGAGGAGGAAAATGATGAATCGCCCTGATGTTATTGTTATTGGTGGAGGCACTAGCGGAATGATGGCAGCAATCCACGCTGGCATGAATGGCGCGCGTGTGCTGTTACTTGAAAAAAATTATAAATTAGGACGCAAATTAATTCTTACCGGAGGAGGCCGCTGTAATGTCACCAATCGTTCACCTCGTGAAGTATTCATTGACCATATTCCAGGTAATGGTAAGTTTCTTTATTCTGTATTAGAACAATTTGATTCACAAGATATAATCGATTTTTTTCAAACACGAGGTGTTCGCTTAAAAGAAGAAGATCATGGGCGGATGTTTCCCATTTCGAACTCTGCTCGCACCATTCGCGACTGTTTAATTAATGAGATGAGACATTATGCCATTGAAGTAATTGCTGGTGAACCTGTTGAAGAAGTTCTTTATAATCAGGAAACAGCTTCTGTTAGAGGTGTTCAAACCAGCAAAGCGACATATACTGCCAAAGCTGTCATCTTGGCCTCAGGCGGCAAGGCCTATCCTCGCACCGGTTCGACGGGAGATGGCTATCGGTGGGCCAAAGACGCTGGTCACAGTTTGACGGATTTTTATGCCACTGAAGTCCCCTTATTATCCAACGATTCCTTTATTCAAGACAAGTCATTACAAGGTATTTCATTGAGGGACGTTAATGTCAAAGTACTAGATAAAAAAGGGAAAACAATTGTTTCCCATCAAATGGATATGATTTTTACCCACTTTGGTTATTCAGGACCAGCTATTTTAAGATGCTCCGGCCATGTCAATTTATACCTTAAAGAAAGCCAAGAAAAAATTGCGAATCTAACCATTGATCTTATCCCATATATTTCATATGAAGAGCTCAAGAAACTGGCAGAAGAACAAAGAGAAAAGCAAGTTGATAACATTCTGCGCCAATGGTTACCTGACAAACTAAATGGCTTGATTCAAAAACAAGTAGGAATCCAAGAAAAGTCAGCTTATAAGCAAGTCAACCATTCTATTCAAGAAGCGCTGTGGAAACGAGTCAAAGCTTTTCCACTCACTGTTTATGGCAGTCAACCACTTGAAAAAGGTTTTGTAACGGGTGGAGGGGTTAACTTAAAAGAAATCACCCCTCAAACCATGGCGTCTAAATTAATGAAAGGCCTCTATTTCTGTGGTGAAATCATTGACATTAATGGATATACAGGTGGCTATAACATTACAGCTGCTTTTGCAACAGGTGCTGTTTCTGGACAACACGCGGCTTGGTTCAGTCTTTCTTCGTAAAGAGTTTATATTTTTCATTGCAATAAAAAACATCGCAGCCAAGGCTTGCGATGTTTTTTGTCTTTATCTATTTTTATTCAGCACTTGTTTCTTCAGTTCTCTCAGCGTCGCTATCCTTATCTTCATCTTCTAATTCAAAAGCTTTCGGATTCGATACAATTAACACGCCATTTACAACCATTGATTCAGCTGGTAAATCGTTCCACTGTCTCAATTGGTCAATACTTACTTCATACTTGTCTGCTAAAACTTCGAGTGTCTCGCCAGGAGCTACTTGATGGTAGTCTACCCATGGATTAGTGACAGCAATTTCTTCACCAATATAGACCACGTTGTCAAGTAAACCGTTCCATTCACGAAGCGCTTCAACCGAAACTTCGAATTGATTCGCTATACTTTCTAAGGAATCTTCTTCAGTCACCTTATAAATACTCGGTGCCTTTTCAGGATGGGAAAGGGTTAATTCTGTTCCTTGCTCAATTTCTTTACCTTCTTCTAATTCGCTCCATTCAATAATTTGAGCTTCTGTTACTGGGTAAACCTCTAATAAGTCTTGAATTCTTTCGTCTTCCATTAAAGTATGCTTAATTGGATAAATTTCTTCTAATGGGCGAGCTTGTTTAAAGACTGTAATCGCTTGGCTTGGATCCTTCAAGTAAAGAATATCTCCTACTTCAATCGCATCATTTAAGAGGCCGTTCCATTGGCGTAAATCATTTTCATTAATGTCATTAGCCTTTGCAATATCAGCCAATTTTTCCCCTTCAGTCACTTCATGAGTCGGCAAGTCAATACTTTCAGGATCTAGCGCCTTGGTTCTCGGATCAGTGAGTTTATCTTCATCTTTTTGTAAAGTTTTAGGTTTGCGAATATTCACTTCGCGCGGCTCCTTTTTAAGAGTCTTTGGTTTTTCATTATTAATACCTAGCCCATCGCTTTGTGGTTGAGAATCACTGGATGTATCTGGCGTGGTGGTTAATTGATTACCTGTTGAGTTATTAGAAGTTGTGTTAGTTTGACTTGGTACATAATTGGAGCCTGAGCTTGGTAAATAAATCACTTCACCAGGGTAGATCATGGTATCTGTTCGACCATTAAAAGCCATCAGTTGACGGCCAGTCATACCATAGGCTTGAGCAATAGTATCAAAGTTGTCCCCCGCCACAACCGTGTAAGCATTGGATGAGTAAGACGGTTGACTTGGACGGTTGGGATTTGTAAGATCAGTTGATCCGTTAGATGTTACTGCTAGTTTATCTCCCGGATAGATTAAATCTGAAACTAAGCCGTTCCATGCCACTAACTGATTAACAGTCACACCATATCTTAAAGCAATGGTATAAAGGCTATCGCCTTTATTAACAACATACGAACCTTGATTGTTGGATCCTTGATTAGATCCCCCAGGTGTTACAGAAGTAGTTCCTCCATCAGCTACTGCTAATAAGTCCCCTACATCAATAAAGTCGGAGGACAGCCCGTTCATAGCCTTTAACTGACTAACCGTTAAGCCGTAGGCATTAGCAATTTTATAAAGACTGTCGCCTTTTTGAACCACATAAGTGGCTGGATCTTCTTTCACTACCGGTGGCTGACTTGGTTGATCTGTTGTATTTGAACCATTTAAAGCTAAACGATCACCTACATCTATATAGTTACCTGTGAGACCATTAAAAGATCGTAATTGATCGACGGATAAACCGAATTTATTTGCAATGGAATAGAGGGTATCCCCTTTTTTTACGACATAATAACCTGCCTCCTCTTGATTACTACTTTTGTCTCCTCCATCCATACTCACAATCAATTGAGCACCTATATCGATAGTTGTACTTGATAAGCCATTTAAAGCCATTAAGTCTTGTTCAGACAAACCATATTTACGAGCTATGCTATAAATCGTATCGCCTTTTTCGACCACATGGGTGGTATTGGCTGATGCTTGAGTCAAGCCCATTAAAGTGATAACAGACAAGCAAATAGCCGATTTATTGATCAGCTGTTGAATTGTTTTCTTCATCTATGAGAACCCCCTTTTTTTTAATAGTTTTGTTTAGTAACTATAGTATAACATGACCCAATAAGCAGGCAAAGTTATTCTAGCGGAAATCATTTTAGATTCATACTTTTGTCATTAATTATTAACACGACAGTAAGATTATCTATTCAATTTATTATTTTTTTATATGAATCCTTATGCTATATAAAATTTTATATAAGTGGCTATTTTGGTTCGCCTTTCTATTGAAATAAGAATTACTATATGGTATTTTCAACTTGTTTGATAAATATTTTTTGGTGGTGATATTCTTGTCGTTAAATTTTAAGATAAGTATTAAAGTTGCTCCGTGTCATCGTCATTATTTTGCATTTCTTCATCAAGCGCTAAGTAAAGCTCATTACCTCCCATCTCATTATTCAATTATCCCCATACTCTTATGCGACTTAAGTTCAGCCCATATCAATGTTAATACTCTAATCATTGATAGCAACGGAGATTTTTGGTACTCCAACCAATCCTTAGAACAAATTTCACACAATATACTCCAAGACCAACACCTCTTCATACCTTTTAATAGTTGTTTAGATAGCCTTCTTTGGCTCAATTTACGCTATTGCTCCTATTTTAATACACTCGAAGATCATACTAATCGACAAACGGTTATCAAATACGGCTTCTTCTACTATCAATTAAATACTGATCGTAACTTATCTTTTATCTATCCCTTATCCATTCGATACCAAGCTTTATCTTTTAATAGCAATCGCCCTCATAACCCTCCTTCTATCTACTCTTTTAATCGCTTTGTAGATTTCAGCCTATAAATAGGCATAAACTTTTTAGTTAGAAAATAAAAAAACTTGATTGTCGCTACTAAACGACAATCAAGTTTTTTAAAAGAGTCCAAAGAATCTTTTTTTCTTTTTTCTTATTGATTTTGAGCGTTTAGCTTCTAACTTATGAATGGGATCTCCGTTAAAGATATCCCGAGCATTTTGTAAGAAATAGTCGACCTTTGCCTGACCAAAATCTTGTTCTAGTTGATTAAATGCAGCCTTCATATTAAATGGTCGAAAATCCACATGGTGGACGTCAGAAGCAATAACATGTGCTAAATTAAGTTCAATCATTTCTCTTGCTGTTTTTTGAAATTTTTCACCATATAAGCCCACATAAGAAGAAGAAGTGATTTGTGATAAACATCCCATCTGAATTAAGTCATATAAATCCTCATAATTTTCAGCTAATTGATGATTTCTTTCTGGATGCGCAATTAAAGGTGTTATTCCCATATCAATTAACTGCAATAGCATTTTAGGCGCAAATTCTGGGACTTTAGCAGTTGGAAATTCAATCAAATAATATTTATCCGATCCATCTAGAGATAATAAATCACCATTATAATAATCTTCCATAAATTGCTTGGTTAAGCGTATTTCTTGACCGGGATACACTTTAACTTGTAGGCCAGCTCTTTCGTAATCAGCAGATAATTTGTCCGTAAATTTTATAACATCCTCTTTATGATTAATAAATTGACCATTACGATGGTGGGGGGTTAAAACAATATGTTGGACCCCTTCTTCTTGACCCATTTTAGCTAGGTAAATAGAATCTTCTAGCGTTTGCGCCCCATCGTCTACTCCGGGTATAAGATGTGAATGTAAATCAACAATCATTTTTATTACTCACCCTTGCTATCTTTTTCGGAATCATGACCGTAACCATAACCATAATATGAATAATAGCCTGATCCTTCTTCACGCGGAACACCATTCATAACATATCCTAAAATATTCGCATTGACATTATCTAAGATTTCTTTCGCTTGGCGTACTTCCTCACGACGAACATAGCCATAACGTAATACCATCAAAATACCATCCACACGTGTTGCTAAAATTTGTGGATCAGCCACAGCAGTAATAGGTGGCGTATCATAGATTATCAAATCAAAATATTGATTCAACTCATGCATAATGGATGTCATACGAGCTGAACCGAGTAATTCTGAAGGGTTCGGCGGAATAGGTCCACACGGCAATAAGTAAAGACCTGTTTCGGGATTATGTTGAACTACCTGATTAAATTTGACCTCAGGATTGGCAATTAAGGTTGACAGTCCTTCTTTATTATCGATTCTAAAAGTTCGATGAAGGGTTGGCTTACGCATATCCGCATCAACAATCAAAACCTTTTTCTCTGTTTGAGCCATAACAACCGCTAAGTTTGCTGAAACGGTCGACTTGCCTTCAGCCGGAATACAAGAAGAAATTAGTAAACTCTTAAGCTTCCGATCGACTTGAGCAAATTCAATATTCGTACGGATGGCACGAAATTGCTCCGCATTAATAGATTGAGGAGATGTATAAGTAATTAAAGAGGTTCCAAATTCTTGATCTTTTAATAATTTGCTTTCTTTTTTCTTTCGAGTATTAAACATGCTAAACCTTCTTTCTAGTCCGTTTTTGTGATTTACTACTTGCTATACGAGAACTTTTCATTTCTTTATTTGAAAGTTGATAAATATGTCCTAAATCATTCATTCCTAGACTTGCCATAAATTCATCATCTTTGACGGTTGTGTCAGAAATTTCGGATAATATAATAATTAAGATGGCTATCGCCAGACCCATTAGGGCCCCAATAATTGAATAAATTGGCAAACTAGGAGAAACTCGGTTTGGGTTAAAAGAAGCTGGAGAAAGAATAAAAATGTTGGTATCTTCTCCCCCATAAATATCGCTGACTGTTTCTTCAAAAACTGTAATCACATTATAAAGAACATTTTGAGCAGCTTGAGGAGACTCAAGCTGAACGGAAACATAAAAAGCTTGTGAGTTTGGTGATTGTTCCACCGTAATAGCATCTTTTAAATCTCCTACCGAATAAGCCTTATTGGCATCATCGCTCACTCGATTAAGAACACTGTCACCCGTGATAATATCGCGGTAAGTATTAATCAACTGTGAGTTAGCTTGTAATTCACTGTATTGGATAGGCGATTGTCCCATTCGCTCTTCTGATTGATTCACTAAAAGCTGAGCCGTTGAGCGGTAATTAGGTGTTACAAATAAAATCATAAAAGCAATCGCCAAAATAATCCCTAAGAGTATTAAACTAAATATTTTAAAAGCATGCTTAGTAAATAATTTCCATAAATCTTTTAAGCTAATTTCTTCTTGTTGCATGTTAACCTCCGTATTGTGTGCTATCATTAGCAAATTTTATTATCTTTTCTTTCATAATTTTAGGCTGATGAACCGACTCTTTCAAACTTTCGACAAATTCCAAAGTCTCTTGTAGTGGAATTGGTACAACTTTTCCAACAAATATTTGATCATTTAATTGATTTTCAACAAGTTCTGATCCGGTCAATAATTCTTCATAAAGCTTCTCACCTGGTCGAATACCTGACTCTCGAATACCGATTTCTTCAACTGTATGCCCGGAAAGGAGAATCATTTTCTTGGCTAAATCAAGAATTTTAACAGGTTCCCCCATGTCAAGGATAAAAACTTCACCATCTTGGGCAAAAGTTCCAGCAAAAACAACTAATTGGCTGGCTTCTGGAATAGTCATAAAATAGCGAATCATTCTAAAATCTGTAACTAACACAGGACCTCCAGCGGCTATTTGCTTTTTAAAAGCAGGAACAACACTGCCTCGACTGCCCAGTACATTTCCAAAACGAACTGCACAATAAAGGGATGCTGACTGCTTGTTCATGCCAGTGATAATTAACTCAGCTACTCGTTTAGTCGCTCCCATAATATTAGGGGGATTGACCGCTTTATCCGTAGATATCATTACCATTTTAGACACTCTAGCTTGATCGACAGCTCGTGCGACATTGTATGTGCCCAAAATATTATTTTTATAAGCTTCGACCGGGTTAGCTTCCATTAAAGGTACGTGTTTGTGAGCAGCCGCGTGATAGATAATATCAGGTTGATATTCTTTAAATATTTCTAATAGACGGTCATAGTCTTGGATATCCGCAATAACCGGAATATATTGAATCATACGTTCGTTATAAGTTTTAATCATCTCATGATAGATAAGATAGATAGAGTTCTCCCCATGCCCTAATAAAATAACTTTTGCTGGATTATGTTTAGAAATTTGACGGGTTATTTCAGATCCGATAGACCCTCCTGCTCCCGTTATTAGAATGGTTTTCCCTTCTAATTCCTTTCTCATAGCAGTTTCGTCTAGTTCGATTTCCTGACGGCCCAAAAGGTCTGAAATCTTAATTTCACGCATGGATTCTTTTGGTTGATGGATTCCTAATAAAACGTCTTCAACTTTTGGCATATTATAAACGCGCACACCTAATTCGTTACAATAACGAAGTATTTCTTCATATTTTTCTGGTTTCAGGGAAGGAATAGCAATGACAGCTTTTACGATATTGTACTGCTTAGTTAATTCCGTAAGTTGTTCTAAGCCCCCTACTACCTCGACGCCTCCTATATTCATACCAATTTTAGAGTGGTCTTCATCTAGGATAGCAACCACTTTTTCGTTTCTTGGATGACGTTGGTAAGCATTCATAAAAAGTGATCCACCGTCTCCTGCTCCAATTAATACAATATTTTCTCTATTTTTGTTATCGATATTAGTGACTCTGTTTTTAGTGTGATAAATATATTGCCATAATATTCGTAAAGCACTGATTGCAACTCCTGCTAGACCTGCTACTATAATTAAATAGCGAAAAGAGAGCCATTTAAGCACTATAGATAAAATCAACCCAGAAATTAAATTGGCAAAAATAACAATTAAAAATAAAAGCGAAAAGTCGACCATAGTCGCATAGCGCTTTATACGTGAATCGACTTTAAAATGCTTAGAGACTGCATAATATAAACCAAAGGACAATAATAAATGTCCCACATAAAACTGCATTGGGACTTTGAATATACCTAAAAAAATGACTAAAGCAACAATTGTTGCTAGACAAAAAGCTAAAAGGTCACTGACTGCCCATATCAATCGTTTGTGGGCAAAAGGTAGGTTTTCTACCCATTGAACGAAACGAAGTGATAACGTCTCTTGGTTTCTTAACATGCTTTCATTCCTCACTATAATCTATTAGCTATATAGAACATTATCTTTCTCTAGTACGTCCTAATTTTGATAGCCATATTATCTCTATCATTTTACCGATATTATTAGGCACTTTCAATGTGTTTAAGGACAAATTTCATTAAAACTATCTAATTATAGTCAGGAAAATAAAAAAAGCAAACGATTTAAGGTTAAAACCACCTTAAATCGTTTGCCTAATCAATTTATTTAATTGACTTACATCATACCCATACCTGGTTGGGCAGGCATTTCAGGTTCGTCTTTAGGAATTTCAGCTACGACAGCTTCAGTTGTTAATAATAAAGCGGCTACTGATGCAGCATTTTGTAAGGCTGAACGAGTTACCTTAGTTGGATCAACAATACCAGATTGAATCATATCTTCAAACTGATCCGTTGTTGCATTATAACCTGTTCCTTCTTTTGAAGAAATAATTTTATTGACGATCACTGAGCCTTCACGACCTGCATTTTCAGCAATTTGACGAACAGGTTCTTCTAAAGCACGAACCACAATCTTCACCCCAGTTGCTTCATCATCAGTTTCTGTTTCTGTGGCAGCTACTTGATCTTTAATGATTAAGTAAGCTGCTCCTCCACCCGCTACGATTCCCTCTTCAACAGCAGCGCGAGTGGCATTTAATGCATCTTCAATACGTAATTTAACTTCTTTTTGTTCGGTTTCAGTTGCTGCTCCGACTTTAATGACTGCTACACCACCAGCTAATTTGGCTAAACGTTCTTGTAATTTTTCTTTGTCATAGCTTGAAGTAGTTTCTTCTGCTTGGTGACGAATTAAAGCTACACGTTCTTTAATAGCTTCGGATGAACCAGCACCTTCAACAATCGTTGTGTCATCTTTAGTCACAGTCACTTTTCCAGCTGAACCTAAGTGGTCGATGGTTGCATCTTTTAATTCAAAGCCTAATTCTTCAGAAATTACAGTAGCTCCAGTAAGAATCGCAACATCTTCTAACATCGCTTTACGACGGTCTCCAAATCCTGGTGCTTTAACTGCAGCTACATTTAAAGTTCCGCGTAATTTATTTAAAACTAAAGTTGGTAAAGCTTCCCCTTCAACATCTTCAGCAATAATCAATAACGGACGGCCAGATTGCATTACTGCTTCTAATACTGGAAGCGCATCTTGAATGTTAGAAATCTTGCGGTCTGTAATTAAGATATATGGATTTTCTAAATCTGAAATCATTTTTTCATTATCGGTTACCATATATTGTGATAAGTAACCACGATCGAATTGCATACCTTCTACAACTGATAATTCAGTCTCAATGGTTTGAGAATCTTCAATAGTGATTACACCATCGTTGCCGACTTTTTCCATAGCATCAGCAATCAATTCGCCAACCTTTTGGTCTCCTGATGATACAGCTGCTACTTGTGCAATCGCTTCTTTAGAAGATACAGGTTGTGATAATTCTTTTAAAGCTGCTACAGCTGTCTTAGTTGCTTTATCAATTCCACGACGAATACCAACTGGGTTAGCACCTGCTGTAACGTTCTTCATTCCTTCACGTGCAATTGCTTGAGTTAAAACAGTGGCAGTCGTTGTTCCGTCTCCAGCTATATCATTGGTTTTTGAAGCTACTTCTTGCACTAATTGAGCACCCATATTTTCATAACGGTCTTCCAATTCTATTTCACGCGCAATGGTTACCCCGTCGTTTGTAATAAGTGGAGAACCGTAAGTCTTATCTAAGACAACGTTACGTCCCTTAGGGCCCATTGTTGTTTTAACCGTATCTGCTAATAAGTCTACCCCGCGCAATAAAGCTGCACGTGCGTCTTCTGAGAATTTCAATTCTTTTGCCATTTATACCGCTCCTTTATATCTTTTTCTATTGAGTTCTTTATTAAATATCTTTTATTCAATAATTGCTAAAGCTTCTTTTAATTCGATAATAATAAATTTTTCACCTTGGTCTTCAATCTCGGTCGCTGAATAAGATTTATAGATAACTTGATCGCCAACTTTAATTCCGTCTTCTGATTCTATTTCAGGACCAACCGATACTACTTCACCAATTTGTTGTTTTTCTTGAGCAGAGCTAGGTAACACAAAGCCGCTTGCTGTTGTTTCTTCGACTTCCTTTGGTTTTAGAACAATACGTTTTGCTAAAGGTTTCAACATGAAAATCCCTCCAAATTTTATTATTTAGCACTCTGTTGATATAAGTGCTAATCACAATTAATATATTAGACCATCTTTGATTAAAAAGCAAGAAATAGATATAAAAATCTCATTATTTTTTCCTAAAACCATAAAAAAACTTCTCACTATAAATAGTAAGAAGTCCAATCATTTTCTATTCTCTTGCTAACTGATCAGCAATTTCTTCTTGGTTAATGAAATAAATCAAGGTCTGCAGTTCATTGGTTAAATCAACATTTTGTACGCGAACACTTTCAGGTACTTCAAAACGTAATGGGGTAAAGTTCAAAACTCCCTTTATACCAGCAGCTATTAATCGTTCCATTATTTCGTCTGCATATTCTTGAGGAACAGTTAAGATAGCCACATCGATTGCTTGGATTTCTAATTGCTCTTCTAACTCATCAATCGAATAGATAGGAATGCCCGAATGGACAGTTCCAATCAAATCAGGATTGACATCAAAACCGGCACCAATTCTGACATTATTAGATTTTCTAAAGTTATAGTTTAATAAGGCATTCCCTAATGATCCAACTCCGATCAAGGCAGTGGTTGTTAGACGATCTTGATTGAGTGTCTTCCCAAAAAACTGAAGCAAATATTCCACATCATAACCATAGCCTCTTTTCCCAAGGGCTCCAAAATAAGAAAAATCACGCCGAATGGTCGCACTGTCAACTTTAACAGCATCACTGAGTTCGGTTGATGAAATGCGCGTCTTACCAGCATTGTATAAGTATCGCAAATAACGATGATAAATTGGCAAACGCTTGGCCGTCGCTCGTGGGATTTCTTTCACCATTCTACTTCCTCCGTTCATCCTAACTTTCACTTGTTTGTGTGTTTTCTCACAATTTGATAAGTCTAGTATATCATCAAACGAAGATAATGCCAATCAGTAGAGAGTCTTTTTTAAAAAAAATTCACAAACTTTTTAAAAAGCCAGTTGAATCGAAACTAGTGAGAGTTTAATAAGCGTGCTATAATGGGAGAGATTGAACAAAGGGGGATGGCCCGTGATTTTACTACAAGCAAACAATATCAGTCGTCGTTTTGCCGATGTGACTTTATACGAAGACGTTAACTTTTCGATTCAAGAACGTGACCGAATTGCATTGGTCGGACGTAATGGAACGGGTAAGTCAACTCTAATTAAACAAATCATTGGTGATGAACCCATCAATGATGGTCAATTTAGTCGTGCTAAAAAGCTAAACATCGGTTACTTAGAACAACATATAGCAGTAGATTCTCTTTTAACTGTTTGGGATGAAATGCTGTCTCTTTTTTCTAAAAAATTAGTTATGAGAGACCAAGCCCAAGAAATTGCTGACAAACTAGCGAATCTAGCTGATCAAGGTGATACTCAATCTATTTTATATCAAGAGACCTTGGCCCAATATGATCAAATTCAAATGGAATTACAAGCAAAAAATGTCTATCAAATCGAATCTACTATTCGAACTGTTCTTCATGGGTTTGGTTTTTATCCGGAGGATTATGATCAACCTATTCAAAGTCTATCTGGAGGCCAAAAGACTCGTATCGCCTTAGCCAGACTCTTATTACAAGACTATGACTTATTAATTCTGGATGAGCCTACCAACCATTTAGACATGCAGACTTTAAGCTGGTTAGAAAAGTTTTTAACCACCTATCAAGGCGCACTTTTAATCGTTTCTCACGATCGCTATTTTTTAGATAAAGTCGCAACTCAAATCTATGAAATTCGCGACCACCATCTACATCATTATCAAGGTAATTATTCTTTTTATGTCCAAGAAAAAGCAGCTCGCATGGAACACGCTCAAAAACAATATCTCAAACAGCAAGCTGAGATTAATCGTTTAGAAGAATTTGTCCAAAAAAACATTGCCCGTGCTTCCACTACTAAAAGAGCCCAAAGCCGACGCAAACAGTTAGAAAAGATGGACCGCATTGAAGCACCTAAACAAGATGCTAAGGCTCCTCGTATTCAATTTTCAATTGCCAAAGAATCGGGTGAAAAAGTTATTCAGGCAGAAAATTTGAGTATTGGTTATTCTCCTACAGATGTTCTTTGTCAAAACATCAACCTTGACCTGACCAAGCAAAATGCTATCGCTATTGTTGGTCCTAATGGAATTGGGAAAACAACTCTTCTAAAAACTCTTTTAGGCTATCTTCCAGTTATCGATGGTACAATTAAGAAGGGAACCAATGTCCAAATTGGCTACTACGACCAAAACGTCAACCATCTGTCTGGCGACGTTACCGTACTCGAGACCCTTTGGCGTGCTCATGATACAACAGATGAGTGGAAAATCCGTTCCATTTTAGGCTCTTTTCTTTTTAGTGGAGAAACGGTGGAAAAGAAAGTCAGTCTGCTCAGTGGTGGTGAAAAAGCTCGTTTAGCCTTAGCTCTTTTAGC
This sequence comes from Facklamia sp. P13064, assembly GCF_050409425.1. Taxonomy (NCBI): domain Bacteria; kingdom Bacillati; phylum Bacillota; class Bacilli; order Lactobacillales; family Aerococcaceae; genus Facklamia; species Facklamia sp. P13064. Next base: position 19,539 of record NZ_JBNUPM010000012.1, read on the forward strand.
GGCTGATCACGATAATACCCTATTGTTGGATGAGCCAACCAACCACTTAGATATTGATTCGAAAGAAGTCTTAGAAGAAGCACTCATTAACTTTAACGGAACGCTGCTATTTGTTTCTCATGATCGTTACTTTATTAATCGGATTGCTACTCATGTTTTAGAAATAGCTGCTGACAAGAGCCAGCTTTATCTTGGCGATTATGATTACTATTTAGCTAAAAAAGAAGAATTTGAAGCCTTTGAAGCAGCTGAGGAAAATAAGAATGGGCAAAAAGAAGAACTTATCTCTGCTGGTCAGCTGTCTTATGAAGAAAATAAAAAAATAAAAAGTGAACTAAGAAGACTACAGAAATTAGCAGACGAAGCTTGGACTGATAACGAAGCTCTTGAAGAAATGATCGAAAAAGATAAAGAAATGATGCTCGAAGCAGCAAATGCTAACGATCATCAAGCATTAATTGCTATTGATCAGAAAATAAAAGAAAAGCAAGAAACTAGTAATCAGTTAGTTACACAATGGGAAGAATACAGTCTGGCTATTGAAGACTATCTTGAAAAATACCCCGATTTAAAATAAATTTAAAAACACACACTGAAAATTTCAGTGTGTGTGTTCTTTATAGAGTCATACCTGGTCTGGCATTGGCTGCTAAATCCGTATATTCTTCCTTTAATAACTTTGGATAGGCAGCTGCTCCAATCATGGCTGCATTATCTCCGCATAATGCTAAAGGTGGAATTAAAAGTTCTACATTAGGGTAGTGAGCTTCAAACAGGCTTTGTATGCTTGCTCTCAATTCACTATTGGCGGCTACTCCGCCGGCTAAAACAAATTGCTTAATCTCTGGACGATTTTCCAAAGCCTTGCTAACTTTTCCCGTTAAAACATCCACACAGGCACGTTGAAAACTCGCTGCTAAATCAACTGGCTGGATGCTTTCTCCTCTTTGGTTAGCGTTGTGAACCAGGTTCATCACCGCACTCTTCATACCTGAAAATGAAAAATCTAAGTTATTCTCATTTAACATGGCACGAGGGATTGAATAAATTTCTGGGTTTCCTTCTTTAGCCATTTGATCAAGATACTTACCTGCTGGATAAGGTAAGTCTAGCAAGCGGCCTACCTTATCATAAGCCTCTCCTACCGCATCATCTTGCGTTTCACCAATGACTTGATAATTATTCGCCGACTTCATAACCACCAACTCAGTATGTCCACCACTGACAATTAAAGCCATTAATGGAAACTCTAAGTTTTTAATAAAGCGGCTGGCATAAATATGTCCAGCTAAATGGTTGACAGCAATTAAAGGCTTTTTATATAAATAGGACAATGTCTTAGCTGCAGTAACTCCAATTAATAGAGGGCCAACTAGCCCAGGACCTTGGGTCACTGCGATCGCATCTACCTGATCAATCGATTCTAGTTGGGCTTCTTCTAATGCTAACTTCAAAACTTGACTGATTTGTTCGACATGGTGACGACTAGCTACCTCAGGGACAACACCGCCAAATCGCATATGACTCTTTACCTGGGAGGCAACAATATTCGCTTTAATATGACAGCCATTTTCTATCAAGGCTACACTCGTCTCATCACAAGACGATTCAATGGCTAATATTAAATTTTCTTCTTGCATTGGCTATTCCTCCTACTCAAATGTTAACTGCATAACCCAGCCATCTTCAACCGGATCATGATAATAGTTAGGCCGTTCATCAATTATCTTAAATCCCACTGCTTGATATACGGCAATAGCCACCTGATTACTGACTCGAACTTCCAAGTTAACTTTTTCTACTTTATTTTCTTGAAATTGATCTAGAAGAGCTCTTAAAAAAGCTTTTCCCCTCCCTTTGCCTCTGTATAGAGGACCAACCCAAAAATAATGTATGCTTGCTTCTTCAAAAAGGACTTGTCCGCCACAACAAGCCACTAACTCTTGGGCGTCGGTCCAAATCCATAATCTAGCATAAGGACTCTGCCATTCTTGAATGGTGGCATCCGCTGACCAATTAAAACTTTGAGCAATGGCTAAGATTTGCTGAAGTAAAGCAGGTTCTTTATCTGCTTTTGCGATTTCTTTAAGCATCATTTCTTTATCTCCTTACAAATGACAGCGGAGAAAGAGAGCCGTTTCGCCATTATCTTCATAGTAGAAAGGGTTTTTGTTCTCAAGGACAAAGCCTTGTTGATAATAGATTTTTTGGGCATGCGTATTGCTTTCTCTTACTTCTAAAGTTACCGACTTTCTATCCAATTCACGACTGATTTGAAGCCAAATCTTTAATAAATAAGAACCCAAACCGTGTGATTGCCACTCAGGATCAATGACTAATTGGCTAATATGGGTATTATTAATTAAACACCTACCCGTAATCATTCCAATAATTTTTGACTTATCAGTTGCTAAGTCTTTTGCTTCAATAACTAAGTATAAAATCTGTGGATTTTTATGCCAATCCCTTTCAAAATCAGATAAATCCCAAGCAATATAACCTGCGTAACCTTTTTGCTCTAACTGCACTAAAGCTTGTAAGTCAGTCTTTTTGGCTAATCTTACTCTGCATTGGATGTTTTTTTGTTTTTTTTGCCTTATTAGCGCTAAAGAATCAATATAAGGGCTAATTTGAGTCATTGCTTTATGTCTTACTTTAGTTTTCTCTTTAAAAGGATTAAATACTCGTTTCATTAGTTTGCTCAACATAACTTTCATTCTTTTCTTGGATTTGATTAGTTTGTTTGGCTGCCCATTCTTGTTCTGCTAAAGTCAAATGTGCATAGAAAGGCTCAAAAATATCTACATCTTCAACATGCTTTCGTTCAATGTAAGGCACTTTACCAACCTTTGGCCAAGCATATTGACCTGTTACAAATCGATGCTGAATACTTTGCTGAGAAAGGCTTTCTTTAACAAAGTTAGTAAGATTATTTTCATGGGCACTCAGGAATATTAACTGCTTAAGGTCTGTCTCGTTAAATTGTGGCAAGAGTTTCTCTTGAATCCAATCTTGCCAGTCAACATGATCATCTTTAATTTTATTTTTCAATAAACCATCTTGCCAGTGATAGGCCGCTGTGTAGGCTGTCCCTCTTCGCGCATCCATAATAGGAATAATCCAAGTTTTCCCACCATCATCGGCCACTTGACCTGCCATAATCGCTAGACTGGAAAAACTCTCTAAATGACTTTTTTTGGTGGAAGTCCAAACCTTCGCCATTGTTGCTCCAATCCTCAAGCCTGTATATGAACCAGGACCTCTCCCTAACCAAATTTGGTCAATGGTTTCCCTCTCCCACTTAACAGCAAGTAATAGCTGTTCCACCAAGGGTAGAAGGAAGGCCCCGTGTTGCTTGGAGACATTCGAATTGACTTCGATGATCAATTGATCCTCTTCAAAAAGAGCTAGAGATAAAACATCGGATGAGGTATCTAATGCTAAACTTCTCATCATGGTCTCCTTTCAACCTATTGGTTATTTTTTAATACGCTCTTGCAATCCAAACTGTTTCTTTAGCTGGCTTCCCAGATACAAGGCATTTATCTTTCTTAACCAGAGCATTTTCACCTGCAAAATAATTTTCAAATGGTAAATTACGTGTTGTAAAGCCTGTTAATTCCTTAATCTTAGCTTCTGATTCCTCACTACCATCCCAGCCAACTAATACCCAACCTGGGGTTTCATTGGCTGCCTTTTTATTTTCAATATGGTCAATCAATTCATCTAGAGTATCAATATGAGTATACATATTGGCCTGATTGCGTTGGCGAGCTTTTTCTAAAAGACGATTTTGCATTAAGGCTAAAGCTTGATGAACTTGTTCAGCCAAGCCATCCATTGTGATGGCATTTTTTTCATCTTCATCTCTGGCTTTCATAATCACTTGATTATTTTCAATGTCTCTTGGACCCACTTCTATACGAATAGCCGCTCCACGCAACTCCCACTCATTAAACTTATAACCTGCTGAGTTATCTGAATCATCAATATAAGTTCTAACACCTGCTGCTTTTAATTGAGCGTCTAAGTCTTTTACTTTTTCAAGCACTTGGTCTAATTTTTTCTTAGGTCCAACGGGAATGAAAACAACCTGCTGAGGAGCTATGGCTGGTGGTAGAACCAATCCTTGATCATCTGAATGGGTCATAATCATTGAACCGATTAAGCGGGTCGAAACACCCCAAGAAGTGGTATGGGCATAAACGTGCTCATTATCTTTATTTAAATAACGAATATTAAAAGCTTCTGCAAATTTAGTTCCCATATAATGAGAAGTTCCTGCTTGCACAGCTTTACCATCTTGCATCATGGCTTCAACTGAAAATGTTTGCACCGCTCCGGCAAAGCGCTCCGAAGGAGTCTTCTCACCTTTGAAGACCGGTACTGCTAATAATTCTTCTAATAATTCAGCATAGATTTCTAGCATACGCATGGTTCTATGACGAGCATCTTCCTCATCAGCATGAGCAGTATGTCCTTCCTGCCATAAAAACTCAGAAGTTCTTAAAAAAGGCAAAGTGCGTTTTTCCCAACGGAAAACATTGGCCCACTGATTAATTTCATAAGGTAAATCACGGTAGGAATTAATCCAATTAGAAAACGCATCGCCTATCATGGTTTCTGAAGTCGGTCTTAAGGCCAATCTTTCTTCCAAAACTTCACCAGCTGCTTCAGTTACCCATGGCAGTTCTGGACTAAATCCTTCAATATGATCTTTTTCACGAGTAAAGAAAGACTCAGGAATAAGCATTGGGAAGTAGGCATTGCGAATACCTTCTTCTTTTAAACGCTTATTAAAATATTCTTGAATATGTTCCCAGATTTCATAACCATTTGGTTTAAAGATTATACAGCCTCTGACTGGTGAATAATCCATTAAATCTGCTTGTTGAATTGTTTGTAAATACCATTTCGAAAAATCTTCTTTACGAGTAACCATTATTTTCCTCCTATAAATAAAAAATAACTGCCTTCATCCTATCAAGGACGAAGCACAGTCAGTCTCCGCGGTACCACCTTATTTGCATCTTAAAAATGCCCACTCAAGGCGATAAAGGAGCCACCTGATTTCAATAAGATAGTAGGTTCATTTGCTGAGTGGGGAGACACTTCCATCCTCTGCCTCTTGCTGGGGACCATCTACAAATTACTAGTCTATTTTCACTTCTTATTATAAAGAATCAAGGAATAAAAACAAGCCTAAGTTATTCTAAAACAATAGCATCACCTTGAGAATTGAGATCGTAATCAGGCAATTTACCAAAATTCTTTAGTGGCCAATAAATAAAAGTAGCTTTACCAATTACCGAATCAGAGTCTATCAAGCCAAAAGTTCGTCCATCAACAGAATTTTGCCGATTATCCCCCATTACAAAAAACTTGCCTTCAGGAACTACATCTTCACCTGTATATTTATACATTTCAAAATCTTCGGTAAAGTTTCCACCACCATTCGCTTGATACTCTTGCGCCTTTTCATCTAAGTAAAACTCATCCACCCTCTGTCCATTAATTATCAGCTGATCATCTTGATAAGCAATTTTATCGCCAGGAACTCCAATCACACGCTTCACATAAAGCTTGGGTTCTTTACCGGGTAGTGGATTAGGTTGAGGGAAAATCACAACATCAAAACGCTCGATATCTGATAGTTTCCACATCCAAACCTTTTCGCCATCTTCCAAAGTATGTTCCATTGAGGAACCATCTACCGAAAAGGGTTGTGCAACATAATGATAAAAGGTAAATAATACAGCTAACCAAATAGCCATATACATTAACCAAGAAAAAATCTCTTTAAAAAATCGTTTTGTCTTCTCCATAAGTCACCTCTAAACTTTCTGTTTCTTATTTTATAACTTTTCCACCAAAAATGCATCTTGTATTGGTATTCTTGTAAAAAAATATGCTATTATGATTTTAATTCGAAAATTATGAATTAAGTGTGTTATTTGAGCTGTTTTATTTTATTTGACATTCAAAAATGTTAAAATAAGTTTAATTACTTTGTTGATAGTATTGGAGGAATAAATAATGAATCGTAAACCTAACCCTGGCCCTTCGCGTAGCCGGATGCACCAAAAAAGAAAACGTCGTTTTTCTTTTTCAACTCTTATCGGTGTTCTATTAATTATTGTGGCACTAGGGCTTTTATTAGTGAACCCCTTAAAGAACTACCTCATTCAAAATAAAACCAATGATATTCAAATTTCTAATATGACTCGTGATCAAATTCTAGCTAACCAACAAAAAGATGTCACTTTTGACTTCGAGGATATTCAACAAGTAGATCCTTTTACCGTTATTTCTAGTAGTGTGAATCCTAAGGACCTACCCGTTATTGGCGGAATTTCAATCCCTGAATTAAAGATTAACTTACCAATTAATAAAGGAACATCTAATGAAGGCATGTTCTTCGGAGCAGGAACGCTCTCGGCTGATCAAAAAATGGGTGAATCCAATTATGCCCTAGCTAGCCATCACATGTATGATCAATCTTTACTTTTTTCTCCACTTAAAGACGCAAAAAAAGGACAGAAAATTTATATGACTGATTTAGATAATATCTATGTTTATGAAATTTCTTCCATTTTAGTAGTAGACCCTTCAGCCGTTGAAGTGCTAAACCCTTCATCTGAACCAATTGTTACCTTGGTTACTTGTACTCAGGATTTTGTTAACCGAATCATCGTGCAAGGAAAACTAAAGGAAAAAGTTCCAATTGACGATGCAAGTAATGAAATGATGAACGCTTTTAAAATTGAAAGAAAAATAGCTAACAATACTTAAGCAATAATTAAACTGCCTATTCACTTTATAAATGGAGTGAGCAGGCAGTTTTTATTAATTAGAATCTAAGTCCATTGCTAAATCGATGGCTAAAATAGTTGCTAAAACCAAAACTGTATCTACACTTTCAGCTAGGATGTCCATTTCAAAGGTATCTGACCAAGAAAGAAACTTTTTCTTTATACGAGCTATTGGCTGTCTTTTAGAGTCTTTAATCATGTAATCATGTTGAAAAATACTGCCATCAACTACCCAATCTACCCCTTTTACCACATACTGAGGCTTAAAGAAGGTAAATTTTTTATGAATTCTACAAAAGAATTTACCCTCTTGGATGACATCGACTGTCGGTAAAAGTGATAAAACTTTTTGATTAACTTCACATAAAACTTTTCCTGATTGAACATCAAGAATTTTTGTTTTTCGACCGATTGAAATTAATTTACTATCTACTCGATATATTGGGCTTTTATTTTGATCATAAATATCAAAATCTTGTTTAAATGACCACATTTTTTGTTTCATATAGAGCTTCATAAAATCCCTCCTCCTATTCTTATTTTATCACACGGACCTAGTTCTGCTCACCTAATTAGACATAATCAAAAAAACAGTAGGTCTTTTAAGACCTACTGAATCTTTCTGCTCTAAGTAAAAATAATTAATTTAAGTATACAGTTGAACCGGTTTCTAAATATAAAACATGTTCACAGATATTGGTAATATAATCACCTATACGTTCTAAACTAGATACTAAATCAATCGTAAAGATTCCTGCTGGAATACAATCTTCGTTGGTAGCCATTCTTAAAGTAACTTCTTCAAAAACAAGATCATACTGTTTGTCAATTTGGCTATCCATAAGGGCAATCTGACTAGCCTCTTGAATATCACCATTTTCGATGATACCTGCTAATGGTTCAAACATTAACTGTAAACGTTCTACCATTTGATTCACAATAATCATCACGTCTTGATAATTTGAAAAATCAGGCTTATTTCGCTTGATACGTTTAGCAATTGTAGTAGTATGTTCTGCAATACGCTTCAGTTCAACACTAGTATTTAGCAATGCAAATATGTAACGAAGATCTGCTGCAACGGGTTGCTGTAAAGCGACTATAAGATAGGCATCTTTTTCTAATTCAACAGATAATTCATTAATTTTCTCATTCATTTCAAGCGTTGAAACTGCAAGCTCATTATCTGAGGCAATAACTGCTTGATGGGTGTTATCAAAAATACTTTGCGTTAAATCAAACATTTGGTTAATTTTTTTAAACAAACCTTGTAATTCTTGTATATAAATTTTCCGCATATTTTGTCCTCCCTTCTAGAATTTATTTTATCATCTACTTATTATAACAACATTGTAAGCGCTTGTCAAACTGCCTAAATTGTTTTTAAAATAAAAAGTTCTCACCATTAATTATAGCGAGAACTTTAATTATCAATTAGTTATTAAATGAGACATGTACGTGGTCATAATGGTTTTGTGTCACACTACCACGATCTTCCATTTGTTGCCATTGGCCGCCTGTCCAATGGCCATAGATTTGTTGTTTCCAGATAACATAAGCGATATTACTATTACCCATATTAGCTACTGCATCTGCAGCGATTTGGTCGCCTAAAGCTGAACCTACGGGCACCATAAAGTCAACAGCTAATCCTTTACCATGGTCTCCGCTATCTCCAGGTCTTAGCCCGTATGCAGCAACTCCATATTGATTAGCAATTCGACTACCATAATTAGCCGCTGATTGTGATACACCAGCTAAGGTCGATGGTGTCGTATAATCATTACTTACTTCTTCAATGACTTCCTCTACAACTTTCTCAGTAACAGGCACTTCTTCTACTATTACTACTTCTTCAGTGACCTCTTGAATAGCTGTTGTTGTTTTTGTCAACTCTTCTGACGCTAGTGGTTGTTCAACTTCCTCAATAACACTTTCTATTTCAACAGCACTAGATTGTGTTGTCTCAACTTCAAGCTCTTCAGCTTCAATAACTTCCTCTTCACTTACAGGGTTTACTGTAATTTCTCCAGTAGTTGAAACTTCCTCAATAGTCCTGTCCACGACTTCGTCAGTTAAGACTTCTTCTACTAGAGGGAGCTCGTTTAATAACTCTTCAGATGATTCAGCAACTTCTTCTAATTGGACTGTTTCTTCAGCTATTGCTAACTCTTCTTCCACTTCAAAATCATCTGCTTCATTGACATTTAAAATGATCTCTTCAACTACAACTTCTTCTTCAAGAACAACTGCTTGATCTTCAGTTTCAACTTCTGGAGTTAGACTGACTGGAATGTCCATTTCAAATGTTTCCCCAGCGGATGTTTCAACGTTTAACTTTTCAGCTTTATGATTAATATCATATTGAGCGACTAGTTTTGTTTCTGGGTAAATAAGGTTAACATTTTCAATTTGGTTAGCTTCAGCAAGAAAAGCTAAATCAATATCCATCGCTTCAGCAATTGCTCCAAGGGTGTCTCCATATTTAACAATGTAAGTCATTTGATTATCTTCATCTACCATTAGTTCAGCACTTATTTCTTCAACCGTGCGCGCATTCCAATTCTGAGCAGATGTAATCGCCACAGGCGTAAGCATCAGCATTAGAGAAGCACCTAAACTCACTTTCTTATTAAATTTCATTTATATACACCTCAATAGTTTATTTTCTTAAGTAATTGTAGTTTAAATCAACTACTTTTCTTAAACAAGCTTTGAACAATCAAATCAAAGAATTGATTTGGATCTGTAACCTCTCAAACATATTAGGCCGTTTTATGTAATCTGTTTGTAAAATTTCACCTTTCTTTCAAATTTTTATGCTAGAATTATTTCAACAAATCAATAAAGGAGGGTTATTATGGCTAGAATTAAATCGTTTGATGGTATTAAAGGAATTGCAATTCTTTTTATTATTCTCTATCATTTATGGCCAACTATTTTCCCCGGTGGATTTTTGGCAGTCAATCTTTTTCTCGTTTTAGGAGGTTATTTTTTAACTATAAAACTTTACCAAGATAAAAGGGTAGAGTCTTGGCAATCATTATTCTTTCTTTTCAAAAAAACAGTCCAACGCTTGTTCTTTCCGATGATGTGGTTAATTATATTAATTTTATTTTTCCTTCAAATTTTTAACCCTCTCATACTTAAGTCTATGCGCAACGAACTGTTTGCTAGTCTCCTTTTTGCCAATAATTACTTTCAAATTCTAAACGGTCGCTCTTACTTTACGGATATGGCTGTAACTTCTTATTTAACACACTTATGGTATGTAGCCGTTTATCTCCAATCCTTTTTAATAACTGGACTCTTAGTCTTCTTAAGCAAAAAAATAAAAGTACCTGCTATCTATTTAGGCCTATTTTGGCTCTTTATCTTTAGTCTATGTACTTTCTTAACTGCAAATGGTTATTCCTATCAAAAGGATCCCTCAAACATTTATTATAGTTTTCAAACGCGGTATGCTTCTTTTGCGATAGGGATAGCGACTTATTACCTTATTCTAGTAATCCAAGAAACAGTTGAAGAACTTCAAAGACGACAATTAAGGATCCATTACTTCTTTATCGTGATAATAGCTCTAATTCTATTGCTTATTCAGTTTCTTTCTCAATCCGATCAAGAAGCAGCAGGCTATTTATTAGGACTTCCTTATTCTAATTTATTTACTGCCCTATTTATTTTAGGTGCTGGGCAGAAATTCATCGTTTTTGAAAAGTTATTAGGTAACAAAATTTTCACTTGGTTAGGTAGAAGATCTTATAGTATATATCTTTGCTATTATCCTTTATTAGTTGTCACTTTTAGTTTTCAACGTTTATTTGCTAATCACATGAATATTTTAAAATTAATCGGCCTATGCTCAATTATCCTTTTTTCTTCTATTTTTTATTATATTTTTGAGTCTAATCGTTTCCATATACTCTTCTCAAACAAAATCAGCCTAAGAAGGAAGCTCTACTGGGTTAAAAGATATTTACATTTCCCAAATAGCAACAAAAAAGATTTTGCCTTTGCAACAAGCTATCTTTTTTTAATAATTTCTAGTTTGATTGGCCTGCTTCGAAGTGATAATCATATACCACTAGCTTTATTTGATCTCCAATATGGAATCTACGCTACCAATCCCAATCCATTTAGTCCTTATTATAAAGTGGATCAGTCATTTAAAAAATCTCAAAAACGTTTAAATGATTTTGATCAACTAGCAGCTAGTAATTTTTCATATTCCATCAACCAAACAACACTAGCGGATAAAGTCATACAATCTATCCAAAAAGACTCTATCTTAAATCAGATTGCCAGTCTTTCTCAAGAAAAAAGACAAAGATTCGAAGAAATTCAACAGCAATTTCCTAAGCTGGCAACTATCCTCAGCCCGCAAGAAATACTCTATGCTAATGACCTTCCAGTCACATTATTCGGTGATTCAGTGGCTCAATTTATTGGAGCTAATATTAACACATTTTTTGATCAGGCTAATGCATTTGGTTATGTTAGTTTAAACATTTGGACATCTTACGATAAATTCCAAGCGCTTATAGACCAGGGTTTAGTGAAGGAAAACTTAGTCGTTAACTTAGGAACTAACGGGGGGTTGGATGTTCCGGCCGTTGAAAAATTGATAAAGATGGCTGGTGAGCGAGAAATATACTTAGTTAACTCAAACTCTGACATCGAATTTTTAGATCAAATTGATCAAGTGATTCAAACACTTACTCAAAAATACTCTAATGTTCATTTAGTTGATTGGCGAGCTATCTCAACAGGTCATCCGGAATATTTTCGAGAAGACGCTATTCACCCAAGTGTGGAAGGTGCGGAGTTTTATCTTTTAGAATTGGCTAAAACAGTCTATCAAAATCGTCTTTAATACATTCAACCTCAGATGGAAACTAGCCATCTGAGGTTTTTTGTACTTATTTATGATAGGCATGATTGTTTAAAATGCGGAAAGCTCGATAGATTTGTTCAATTAAAACTAGTCGTATCAACTGATGAGGAAGCGTTATTCTACCAAATGAGATAGCTTTATCACTTGTTTTTTTTAATCGTTCAGCCAATCCTAAAGACCCGCCAATAATAAAACTAATGTGCGAGTGTCCATAAGTAGCAAATTGATTGATTGATTCAGCTAAATCCTCTGATGATATTAAGTCTCCCTCAATAGCTAAAACAAAAACTTTACTTTGTTTATTTAATTTCTTCTCTATGCGCTCAGCCTCTTGTTCTAAAAGCTGTTCAACCTCCGTGTCAGTCATTTGCTCTTTAGTTGATTCATCGGCTACTTCATGAATTGAAACCTTTGCATAAGCTGACAATCTTTTGAGATATTCAGACATTCCTGCTTTAATGTATTTTTCTTTGACTTTGCCCACACAGATTATATCAACACGTATCATTCCTTACTCCTTTCATTAGGTGGATAACTGTTAATAAAACAAAGACTTATCCACAGTTTATTTTAAATGCTGTGGATAAGCCTGTATGTTTGTGGATAAACTAGTAAGGAACTGCACTATTCGATTCTTCAGACTCTTCTTCGGATGGGAAAGGCTGAATTTCTGTCGGGTTTTCAACCGCTGCTTCTAAAGTGATTTCTATCTCCATGTCTTCTTTAGCACGGCGGATAGATAATTTCACTTTATCGCCAACTTTATATTCATAAAGGAATTTTTTCAAGTCATTAATCGTCTCTATTTCCTTGCCATCAATAGCACGTATCAAGTCGTACTCTTTAAGACCAGCTTTAGCAGCAGACCCTTCAGGTTCTACTTCACGGATAAAGGCCCCCTTTACATCTTCATCATTCAAGCCCATTACTTGGGTGCGATAATCTGGATGGACTAATCTCAAGCTAGTATAACGGATGCCCAATACAGGTCTAACGACTTCGCCGTTTTTCTCAAGTTGGCCAATAATATCCACTACATCTGAAGATGGAATGGCAAAGCCCATTCCTTCGACATCGGTCGCTGATAGTTTGCTTGAATTAATTCCAATTAATTGGCCGGCAGAATTTAAAAGGGCTCCTCCTGAATTACCAGGGTTGATGGCCGCATCCGTTTGCAGTAAACTCATATCCCAGTCTGGTACACCATCGCCATTTAAATCCACTGGCACAGATCGATCTAAACCAGAAACAATCCCTTTAGTTACTGATGTTGCAAACTCACTACCTAAGGGTGAACCAATTGCAATAGCGACTTGTCCAACTTGAACATTATCAGAATCAGCAAATTCTAAGGATTTACTTGCTGCAGAAGCATCAATTGTTATTACAGCTAAATCACTTAAGGCATCACTTCCAATAATTTCTGCTTTGACAGTTTCACCATTTTTTAAACGAACTTCTAAAGCATCTGCTCCTTCAATTACATGATGATTGGTAACAATGTATGCTTTATCGCCATCTATGCGATAGACAACTCCTGACCCTTCTCCAATCACTTGCAAATCTTGATCTTCTTCATCTGGTATGAAGTATTGGTTATATTGATATTCCCAAAAAGGATCTAATCCTTGATAACTTTTTTGCATGTTTGCAATGGACACCACTGCCTCACTTGCCTGATCCACTGTGTCTACCATATTCTGTTCATTTTCTGGTAGTTGAACAGAGTCGGCAGTTTTAATGGTGCTTTCCACCTGAGAGGGTTCTTGTGAAAAGGCCGAAAAATCATTATTAAAACTCAAACTACCTGCCAATAATAATGATAGAGTCATGCCTGAAAGACCCACAAATATTTTACGCCAACGTTTTGTGCCATCATTTTGATTATATTCTTCTCTCATTTTACTATACGTCCTTTCTATTATACTTACAGAATGAACTATAACACTGTTTTTTTAAGAAAGTATGAATTATCATCGTTAATTTTAAAGTGAATTGTAGAAATTTGAGATCTGTTTATATTTTTTTAATAGGTGTGGCCTTAATTGGATCTGTCATATGAAGTTTTAAATCCCTTACAGTATCCACATCATAAGCTTGTAAAGTGTCTTCCATCGTTAACATGGCTAATTCTTTGGTATTATTATCCTGACTTAAATGTCCGAGGTAGATATCTTTGGTTTTGGATCCCATTAAGTCTCGGATAGCTAGTGCTCCATCTTGATTAGATAAATGACCTTTATCACTAAGAATACGTTGTTTTACAGACCAAGGATAAGGACCATATCTCAAAAGTTCAATTTCATGATTAGCCTCTATTAAATAGGCATCCGCATTCCTAAGTTGACTGCGCAATCGATCGGAAACATAACCTGTATCCGTCAACATTACAAATTGTTTATTGCCTTTTTGAAAGGCATAAAACTGTGGTTGGGCTGCATCGTGACTCACATTATAACTCACAATATCAATATCACCCAATTGTAACATGGTCTCCGGTTCAATATACTGTTTGTTTTCTGGAGCAATCTCACCAATCATTCGATCCATGGCCTTCCAAGTTTCTCTATTAGCATATATAGGAAGATTGTACCGTCGAGAAAGAACTCCCACCCCATGAATATGATCTTTGTGCTCATGAGTGACGAAGATAGCATCGATTAGATTAATGTCTCGATCGATTTGTTTAAATAAAGCCTCAATTTTTTTCCCACTTAAGCCTGCATCAACTAGAAATCTTTTTTGGCCCGATTCAATATAAGTGCAATTGCCAGTTGAGCCACTTGCTAAAATTGAGAAGCTTAAATCAGTCCGTTGAGCTGAAATATCTTCTATCTTTTCTTTAGCCGTTTGACTTTGATAGTTGGTATATAATTGTTGCTCAAATTTTAACTTTGCTTCTTTCATTTGCGTTCACTCCTGTTCCGTTCTACACACTTACCTAAAATCCTCCAGAGAAAGTTCCACCGCCGGAGCCACCCATCGATCCACCAGAGAAACCACCTCCGAATCCACCCTTATTATTCCCTGCAAAACCACCTTGAGCTGTTGTTTGAGGGGAAACAGAATGAATAGTTTGAGTCACTTGATTGCGGAATAAAGACCCATAGAGGTATGGGTGCGCCAATGTATAGGGCCTGTGCTCTTGGGCATGAATTTCACTCGGCTTAAACTCCATTTCAATCGCTTTAACAACCCTGTCCGCTACTCCTAAACTAGTTGCAAAGACCAAATATTCTTCCCAAAGAGGTAAAGAGGCAATTTCTCTAACATTAAAACGCCCAATATCTTTTAACATCTTGCTGAAAGCACGCCATTTATCCCTCATTTCTTGTTGTTCGGTGGTCATAAGTGGTCGTTTTTTCATGATTATTCGCATATAGATGTATAGTCCAACTGATAAGACTGTTCCAATTCCGATAATCACCCCGATAAGTTTCATTGGTAATAACCGAGCGATATCCAAACTATATAGAAAGAGTAAATTAATAATAATTCCACCAATTATTAAAATAAGAGCTGTATTATTGGCCATTTCAATCTTTCGTGTTTCAGCTAAGGCTTGGCCTAAAAATTGTTCACCTTCTACTGCTAATTTATTTTTAAATCGTAACCAATAACGATATTGTTTCTTACGAAATGAAGGATTATCTTCAGCTAACTGGTCTAATTGTGCTAAAGTAACACCCGCTCCTTCATTTGCTTGAGTAAAGTAATCCCAAACAAATTTCTCATGCTCTAATATACCCTCAGGATAATCCGGACCCCAGTAAAGAGGAATAATCTTTACAGTCTCAGCAGACTGTTTCTTACCTGGTAGGGCCTCTATTTTCAACCAACCTTTTTGAACTAAGTGTAAAAGGGTCGCAACAAAGTCATCTTCATTTGGCCATTCACGAAGATATTTAGTTGCCATCTGACCAGGTGTGGTAGCTTCAGGTAGATCATAAAAATAATCTGGTACATAAACGGGGTGAGGATTTAACTGCTTCGATTGATGACGATATTTCATTAAACTAATTAAAAGCAATAAAGGCGGTCCGACTGACCCAAGTATAGCCATTATATAGGCAATCATTTTCATTTGATTTACATTTTGAGCATCTTTTTCGACTTGAGCTTGGGCAGCTGCTAAGAGTTGGTCTAATCGCTTTTCATCGATCTTATTCGAGTTAAGGGAGGTCCACTCCTTAGGAAACACAATCTGTCCTTCAACAAACTGACTGGCAGTGCGCTGAGGAACGTCTAGATAGACAACTGTTTTTTGGTCTTCTTCAACAATTTTCACTTCCCCTTGAGGAGCCCCATAACCCCATGCACGAACCTCTTCTTTAGTTTCAGCTTTTTGTGGCAGTTCAATGCGAATTTGAACATCTGTTGTAAAATCTGAGCGCCCAAATTTTCTAAGGAACTCTGCAGTGTCCTGATAATTGGTGACTAATTGTTCGAGGGTATATTGAAAAACAAAATACCTGCCTTCTTTTTCTAAGGGATAAAAGATCTTACTTGTAAGTCTACCGTTTTCTTCATGCATTTGATAGGTCCCTTTATTTTCATTGTCTGCTATGTCTAAAATCTCAATAGAGCTTTCTCTATCCTCACTAACGCCAACCGAAAAGTTTGAAAGTTGATAGCCCTCATGATCTAAATCAAATAAGACACCGTTCATAAAATTTGCATCATAATATTGATAATCTGTAAATTCAACGCTTCCATCTTCCATTACCTTGGCATTAATGAATTGCTCAGTAATTGAAAAATCAACTTCTTGTGCACTTATTATTGGGTTTAATGGACAAGCGAAAATACAAAGCGGTGTGACTACAAAAACCAAGATTTTTTGAAGGAAATGCTTAAACATTAAAATACCTCCCCTTTTACTAGTCACCTTCTGAAAAGCGACGTAACCAGTTGCCTTTAGGATCAATTAATTCAATCCATTCTTTAATAGCTGGTTGTAATATATTCGCAACGGACCCTCGGACACGATAAAAATCAGCATTTTGACTTCTACTAACTTTCTCTAAGTCTGCCATATCAAAGTGATGGGTAAAGGCTTGTTGAATGGTTGTTGTTTCATCTAAACAGACAGCATAGATCACTATTTTCTCCCACTGATCAATAGTTGAAAATCGCCTTAAATCAATTTGATTGATGTTACGTAAGTCTTGCTTAAATAAATTCCAAACGAGTCTTTGTTGATTATTTGATTTTTGATGTTTTTTTTGCTTGCTTAATAAGAAAAGAAAGACCAATTGAATAATGAGCATACTTGCAAGCGCTAATAAAATCCAAACTAACCATTGACTTCTTTGCTGATTAAACATGTCGTAAGAAATTCCTATAGCAAAGAGGACTGTCAAAACATTACTGGCAATTGCTAAAAGAGGTGAAAAATTTTTGTGTTTATTTTTTAAATGATCCGCTGAAACACTTTTCACTTCAATGGCATCAGTATATTTTTTCCACAAATCTTGATATTTCTTCTTTATTTGTTTTTGTTGGCGAATTTTTACAATAATTTCTTCTAAAGTTATGACTGCTCCTTCCTTCATACTTAAGCTAATTAACTCTAATGCATAGCGTTCATGGCTCGGAAGGTGGGTGTATCTTGATCGGTCTTCTAACAATTGAAAAGCCAGAGTGTAACCGCTTCTTATTCGACTGTGACTCCTATTTTTCATTCTAACCGGAAGAATCTTCAAATACCCTTTTCTTCCTAATTCTAACAGACTAGCCGCTAACTCATTAGACCCAGGGGCTTGATCATAAACAACCGCATTAATCAAACAAACATCCATCGGTTCAGGTATCATTCCTAATCTAGTCTTCTCAACCATGGGAATTGTGTCGTTCTTTTTATTTAATTGGTAGCTACGATAAAGAAAGAGGGTCGCAATAAGAGGAATAAGAATGGCTAAGAAGGTTCTTAATAATAATTGATACTCCTTTTGTTTAACTTGATCAGCGATATCTTTTTGAATTTGAGCTTCTCTAATTTCAATCGATTGTTTCCCTTTAATATCGATTATATTGGTATTATTAGGAGTAACCGATTTAGGGAAAAACATATGAAGAGAAAGAAGGTCATTATTCTCTGTCGGGTGATTGATGAAAAGATTCAAAGTAAAAGTGGTTTGACCTTCTTGATTAAGCATTTCGCTGTTTTCTACTTTTCCTCCTTGTAACCAATAAGAAAGTGCTTCCTCCTCAATCAAGCCAGCAAAAGACATCATCAACTTCAGTTGGCTTTTTCTTTCTTTGGCTGTATCGACTAAAGGAATCCAGCTTCCTTCAAAATAAGCACCATCTTGGTAGTTAGTCACTGATTGCTCCAAATCATATTCAATAATATACTCCACTGTATCATTGACAACCGGATAGCTTATAATCAGCCTTGCTTCTTGTGGGGTTTGAGTCATTTGATAGCTTCCTGCTACTCCACTAGAAGTTTCAGCAAGATAATTAATGGATTGATCTTTTTCGATCATTCCCATTCGATAAGACGATAAATTCTGATTTTCAGTAGGAATACTTAATTCTAATTGATTCAGATACTCAGCCTGGATTTGATAATATAGACGTACTTGGATCCTACCTTTAGCATCTATTGTCGCTTCAATGCTTTGTTCTTTGACTTCATAGGCATTTTCTTGAGCAATTACTGTTTGATGCAAAGCTCCTCCAATTAGAAAAACAGAAAGAATGATGCTATAAATTATGTGTTTTTGTAATGTCTGCAAACAAAAATAAGTCTTCATATCTCACACCTTTACTCTTTCACTACTAATTTTTAAAAAGTTATCTTTTAATTTTTGGGTTTTTTGTTAACAACATTACCCTTAATAGCATCCACTAATACTGAGATCGTCTGACCACTCTCTTTACGATAGTAGATTAATTCCCAAGCGGGTAAATATAAATTAAATTGCTTGGTTTCAACTGAACGAAAATAGCCTAAAGTCATTGAAACTATTTCAGCATCGTTGGGCAAGGTGGTATCAATTCGGTTTTCTACAACAGCAATTACCTCATTGGTTGAGATTAATTGTCTTTGATCTTCTAAACGTACAAAAGGCTCTTGATAGGTCTGCATATAAGAAATCATGTCATAATTTTCATCTAATAAAATACGAATCTCTGCTGTTCCATCAGAAATTGGTACTGCCGATTTCATGGAAGAATCTTCTAAACTTCCCCCTTTTTTAGTCACCATCCGAATGATAATCATTCGCTCTTGCGGAGAATACCAATGATTTAAATAAAATTCTCCATTAATAAAGTAAGTAGGGTCTTTTAAAATATTTTCATGAATCCATGCAAAATCTTCATTAGTTAAACTGTATGTTTCCTCTCCAAGAGAAATGTCTAATTCGACCGGACTTGAGAATTCACTAACCAAGACGCCATCTGGATCAAGTGAAACAATTTGATTTTGTAATTGTTGTCTTTTACTCCACAATTCATTGTTAGGGGTGTTTTTTAACACTGCCAATTCAGGAGCATTATCGTTCAATTCAACAGCATCCTTGAATTTAATTCCCCGATCTTTCATTTCCTGAACGGGATTAATTTGAGCTGTCGGGTCTTGAAAGTTGAGGCCAAATGCTCCGCGCTCTACTAGGAGATAGGCTAAAAACATATCAAAAATTACAAAGAAAACAAGCAATATAATTTGTATCCTTTTGAAATCCATTTTTTCTCCCTTCTATCCTCAGTCAGCTAAGCATTGGTCCTGGCGTCTCTTTGCTGCAGCATAATGCGTAGACTGCCATCTTTTAATTGATCAATCGAATAGACTTGAGTCCCTACTACAAAAAACCACTTTGGTACCAAATTCACTTTCTTGAAGTTTTCCATATCTTTTTGCCATTCGAAGCCTAAAATAATTTGATTAAATTTCGAGAATTTGAGATTCTGTTCTTCTAAAAGCTCAGCAATTTCTGCTCCTGATTCAACAAGCTGAGGTGAAGATAAATCTGAAATGTTTACACCTAAAATCACTAAAGACATTTGTAACTTTTCTAATTTTAATTGACTGCGTTGCGAAGTGAATCTCAATTTGCTTGCTCCATAATCCGGTAAAGTAGGATCTGAAAAGATAGGCATCCCTGCTAAAAAGCGACGCAAAACCAACTGGTTATTTTGCTCAGAAAAGACTCTTACATCTTCCCCCCAATAATTAAACCGCTCAGCTAATTCTAAGCTTTTTTGCAATAAATCCTTTTGCGTTACTAAATCCTTTTGCGTTACTAAATCCTCTTCACTCCTTAAAAGACCGTTAATTTGATTATTATGATGGTTTACAGTCATAATATTGGTGTCATCATCAATCATCAAACTACTATTATAAGTATGATAAGAACGCACATTATTTAAGTCGGGTTGAGTAATATCAAAGTTAGCTCCTTCAAATACTGGATCAATAAAATTATTTTCAGGTACTTTTTCAAGAGAATACACTTGACTTGGAGAAGCTAAGGATTCTTTAGGCAGATACACTGTGTCTCGATTAATCTCATATTCAGCCATTTCAATTCGATCAGCAGATCCTGTAGCAATAGCGGCAAACAATTGCTCAATATCTATCGATCGTCTAATTCTCCCTTCCAAGAAGGATTTATTGACAGAATCTACAAAATAAACTTTTCCTGGCTTTTCAACGGGAAGGATGACACGGTTGACCTTGAATTGAGTAGATGCACCCTCTGGTATTTCGACCATATCTTCTAATAAAAGTAGCGAAATTTTTGTCAAATAGATAAATTGGATATGATCTTCGCCCATGATCTCATCCAATTGAATCGGATCAATTTGTGGTTGATTATCCACTAGCACAGTGATGGGCTCATCAGTTAATTTATGAACTTCTTGAAGAACTTGAGATTGATAAGCATGATAGTACTTACCTTCATTTTTAATAATAAGTTGGTAAGGGGCGACCAAGTCGGTAAGTTCTAACTGATGCGTTTGAAAATAGGGTTGATCAATCGTTACCTCACCTATCTGCATATCTGACTTAGGTAAATCAGCATATTTTTGATAAAGCATTTTAAAAGCTTGATTATTAATTAGAAAATAAGAAAAAACAATATTAATGAGAATAGCCACTATTAAAGAAACTGAAATCCAAATTCGTTTATTCATTAGGCATCCTCCCAATCATCTTCGAACTCAAGCTCAGTATATGGAAGAGAGAAAAGGAATATTGAACCTTTATTCTCTTCACTTTTAACCCAAATTTTACCGCCATGAAGTTCAATTACTTCTTTAGAAATGGCTAACCCCAATCCAGTACCTCCCTGTTGGCGCGAACGTGCTTTGTCTACTCGGTAAAAACGATCAAACAGATAGGGAAGATCTTTTTGCGGAATTCCTAGGCCTGAGTCTTTCACACTAAATACAACATGGTCACGATAATCCGCCAAGGTTACAATTATCTTACTACCATCAGGGGAGTATTTCATCGCATTATTCATTAAGTTATCAATCACTTGAGTAATACGGTCTTGATCTATTTCTACATAAATTTCTTTTGAGGTTAAATGACGAACAATTTGGTACTTAGGTTTATCTTCACTTTCTAAGGTAAACTCTGCCCGGTCTAGGATATAGTTAACTAAACGCTTAAAATCAATATATTCAAAGTTTGGCTTCACTTGACCGCCATCTAGCTTAGACAAATCTAGCAAATTACCAATCATCCGAATCATGCGATTAGATTCTGATTGTATAACCTCAAGAAACTCCGGAGCAAGCATTTCATCTTTCCAAGCTCCATCCACTAGGGCTTCCGAATAAGACTTGATACTTGTCAGCGGGGTCCTTAATTCATGAGAAACATTGGAAACAAAGTCACGACGTTCTTGTTCATTTTTCTCTTGTTCAGTAACGTCTTGAATCACACAAACTAGGCCCGTTACAAAGCCTGTTTCTCGCCTGATCACTGAAAACTCACATTTTAAAACCGTCTTCATCCCATCGACGAAGCGATTAACCAAAACCTCATGATCCCCTTTTAAAAACTTAGCTAAGGTATAATTTTCATTAATGCCTAGAGTTTCTAAAATCGGCTGACCTACAGCTTCGTTTTGATACATGTCTAATAAGAGTAAGGCTCGATCATTTACTAAGAGAATATTTCCTCGACGATCGGTACCAATTACGCCATCAGTCATATGTCTTAAAACACCATCTAAGCGTTGCTTTTCCGATTCAGTCGATTCTTGCGCATCTCTAACTTTTACAGCTAGGTCATTAATGGTTACAGCAAGGTCTCCTATTTCATCATGTCCAAAGACTTCAGCCGGAAAATCATATATTCCTTCCGAAATGCGTAAAGCTTGTTGCCGCATATTTTCAATCGGGGTAGTAATCCCTTGCGAAAGCACAAAGGCTAAAATAAAACCAGCTAAAATGGCAATTAAAATGGCTCTTAAAAAGAGATCTGTTACCTTCTCTCTTTGTTCATTTATCCGGTCCATTTCTGTTTGCACAGCAATAGCCCCTAGCATGACGGTTCGATCTCCCTTGTTCGAAAGAATCGGCTTCACCACATGATAAGGTTGTTGAAAACGAATGAAATAATCATCCTCTAAGGGACGTTGGTTAATTAAAACATTACGGACTAATTCATCATTCGTGCGAGTTCCAATCGAAGAACGCTCAGCCAAGTCATTAGTAGCTAATAGATAGTCTTGTGAATTAACAATTTGAATTTTAGTGGAATAGGTTGAACTGAAAGAATCCAGCGCCTGTTCTAGGCGCTGGTTACGGTCTTCAGTCGTCAATTGTTGATCTTCTAAAATGGGGACAACATTATTGGTAAGAAAATCGATTTGCGTATTTATCTGTTCCTTCATTGCAGTAACGGTCTGTGTTTCCAACTGATCAATAAAATAGATACTGACAAACTGAAAAACGATTACTAAAATCACTACAAATAGCAAGGGAATTTTCACATAAATCGATTGTATCCATAAAAACGAACGATTCATTAAACTGCTCCCTACTCTTGATCTGGGTTCTTAAGAAAATAGCCAACCCCTCTTCTGGTGATAATATAGGTCGGATGACTTGGTAAATCTTCAATTTTTTCACGTAAACGTCTTACAGTAACATCCACTGTTCGAACATCACCAAAGTAATCATAGCCCCAAACAGTTTCTAATAAATGTTCACGCGTCATCACTTGGCCAATATGTAAAGAAAGGTAATGTAACAATTCAAATTCTCGGTGAGTTAGCTCGATTTCAACTCCATTTTTTGAAACAATATAGGCATCTTGATGAATAATCAAGTCTCCCACTTCGATGTCATTATTTTGAGCAGCTTCTAGTTCTTCTTCTCTTACAGTATTTCGACGTAAATTAGCTTTAACACGAGCAACCAACTCACGGTTTGAAAAAGGTTTTGTCACATAATCATCTGCACCTAACTCTAGGCCTAAAACCTTATCGATTTCAGAGTCTTTAGCGGTTAACATAATAATTGGCACAGAACTGGTTTTTCGAATCTCACGGCACACCTCGAGTCCCTCAATTTTAGGGAGCATTAGATCTAACAAAATGAGATCAGGTGATTTTTCAGCAAACTTTTCAAGAGCTTCTTCACCATCATAAGCTGTCTCTACTTCAAATCCTTCATTTTTTAAATTAAATGTAATGATGTCTGAGATTGGTTTCTCATCGTCCACAACAAGAATTAATTTCACGCTGTTTCACTCCTTATCTCCTTCTCATAAAAAAATTAACGAGGAAGGGTTTATTATTGAGCTTGCGACTCCTTTTTTCTTCTATGCATATTATACCTTTATCATGTAAATAGTCAAAATACGACACTTTTAATTGCTTTGTTTTTGGCTTTAAAAATCAATCTTATCTGATTCTTTACGAATCATTAGCAAACCATCTCCTAAAGGAATTAAACAAGAACGGTGCTCTTTGGAAGTTAAAACTACTTGATGCAACTCATTGAGTTTACGATGAATTTTACGAACCCGTTTGGGAATCTTTTTTTCGTCGTGTAAAATGGTTCCTCCTTGAAAAACATCGTCAATAATCAAGATCCCTCCAAGTCGCAAAAGACGCATACACTCAGGTAAAAATTCGATATATTTTGCCTTGGCGGAATCCATAAATATAAGATCATAAGCCTCATCTAGCTGGGGCAATAAGTCTGCTGCATCTCCTTCAAGAAGTTCAATACGATTATTTAGCCCTTGTTTAGCAAAATTTTCTTTTGCCCTTTCATACATATCAGGGTAGCGGTCAATGGTGGTTAAGTGTCCATCATTTCGTAAGTGCTGAGCCATTAAGCTAGCAGAAAAACCAATAGCTGTTCCGATTTCTAAAATGCGCTGGGGTTGAAGACTTGCACATAAAAAATCAATAAACTTTGCTGTTTCATGAGGAATGACGGGTATTCCTCTCTCGTTAGCATAGGCTTCTATCTCTGCAACTTGTCCTTCAAAAGGCAATTGACCCTCTCGCATAAATTGAACGATGGATTCCATCACTACCGGTCGATGCATCATTTCATTTAACATACTTTCATCTCCTTATAAATAAAGAGTGAACGAGAAGGTCTTTTGACTCACTCGTTCACTGCGGTTTGTTTTATTTTTTTTCAGTATCTAAACCATAGTCATTATCCCGACGATCGCTATCGTGCTCAAATTCATAGAGACTATAATCTGTTTCTAAAGCATAGGCTGAATCATGAGTGACTTGAATACCACGGATTCTTCCATTTTCAACATTACTGGTCGTTAAGACATAGTCATTCATTCTGACTGATGTACGCTCGTCATCATCTGGTACATAGCCAATCACTTGAATCATCAAACCAGCGATAGTATCTACTTCCTCTGAGTCTAAGTGCTCATCAAAATAATGATTGAACTTTTCTAAGGTCATAACGCCATTAATGTAATAATTCATATCATCGATCTTGCGAACGACAGAAGCGGTAATATCGGACTCATCATTGATATCACCTACTATTTCTTCAATTAAATCTTCAAGAGTAACGATTCCCTCGACACCACCATACTCATCTCGTAAGATAGCCATATGGGTCTCTTCTCGACGGAATTCCAACAGCAAGTCATCAATATAGGCCGTAGAAGGGACAAATAGAGGATCGTTAGCAATTTCTAAAAAATCAATCTGATCAAAACCTTGTTGACTGGCCGTTTTTAATAATTGCTTAACATGGAGCACACCAATGACATTATCTTTACTTTCTTCATAAATAGGCAAACGTGAAAAAGGACTATTTAAAATAGTTGTGAGAATTTCATCGTACTCATCTTCTATATCAACCATTTGTGTGTCGGTCCGTGGAACCATGACCTCTCTTGCAAGCTTAGAGTCAAGCGACAGGACTCCTTCAAGCATTGAATACTCCGCTAAATCGATTGTTCCTTCTTGTTGGCTTTGGGTTAGAATAGCCACCATTTCTTCACGGGTAAACTGGTCGTTATCAGCATTGAAATCAATAGGTGTTAACCGCTTTAAAAAGCCAGTAGAAACCGATAATAAGGCAACAAATGGAGTGAATAGTTTTTGAACCCATTCAACAATGGCGCTAGTAGCCATAGCTACTTTGTCAGGCATTTGTAAAGCGATTTGTTTAGGGTAAAGCTCACCCAAGACCAAGGTCACATAAGAAAGCAAGACCGTTACTATCACTATTGAAAGTGACTTCGCACCCGGAAAAAATGGTATCCATCTTACTATATAATCTGCAAAACTTGTTGCAGCTGACGCAGATGAAAGGAAACCTGCCAAAGTAATTGCTACTTGGATGGTCGCTAAAAAATCATCTGCATTATCGATTAATCTCAGCACTCGTTGTGCTTTTTTGTTCTGCTCTTCTTCCGCTAACGTTCTCATTCTCGATTGGTTAATTGAAACAAAAGCAATTTCTGCTGCAGCGAAAAAAGCGTTAATTGCGGTTAAACATAAAATTAAGACTAATTGCGCTATCAGTGAATTCTCCGAAGAGTCCATAGTTAAGTTCATTTCTCCTTTATGCATCTAAAAATTTCGACTACTTTTATAATAGGTAATTTCAATATAAAAAGCAACACTTTATCTGGATAGAAACTAGCAAATTATTAAAAAACTATGAGAGAACGATTGCGCATTTTAATTACTATGATAAAATAGGAGAGTAGATGCCAACTTTTACCTAAATAATTAGTAAAGAATTGGAGAAACTAATGATTGAAGACTTAATGACACCCAAAAATGCCCTTCTCACTCTACCGGAAACATGCACTTGTCTAGAAGCTATTGAATTATTAGAAAAAAATAATCTTCGTTGCGCCCCGGTGGTAGATGATAGCCAATCCATTTTCCGTGGTAACATTTACCGCTTCCATATTTATCAATATAAATTTCATCATCCTGACGCTGATCTTAGTTCTTTACCCGTGACCCGCTTTTTAAAAAACACCACCAAAATTATCCGTATTCACCATTCAATTTTGGAATTGTTTTTTGCCATAAAAGACCTACCCTATGTTGCTGTCTTAAGTAAGGAACATACCTTTTTAGGGATTGTGGAACACACAAACTTTCTGAGCTTTTTAAATCAAGCTTGGGATATGCCGGTCGTAGGCTATATATTAAAAGTAGAAGCCCTCGGTAAAAAGGGCAATCTCACTAAGATTGCCCGTCTAGTTAACCGTTATTGCGATATTTCTTCCTCAATGACCATTGATAAGACCGATTTTAACAACCGTTCCTATATCCTCTTTCAAATCCACCAAGATACTAGCCGTCTTACCTTTCAAAACCTCGTTCAAGATTTGCAACGCCGTAAATACACGGTTGAATTCTGGTACATTTAAAATATTTATCCCCGCTAATCTCTATTCGAAGAAGAGTTAACGGGGATTTTATAATTATTTAGGAAAATAAGGATTATTCTGGCGCTCTTGGGCTACAAACGTTGGGTTGCCATGTCCAGGGTACAACTGATAATTATCACTCAAAGGTAAAATTTCGCGTTGAATACTTTCCATTAATTGTTGATGACTAGCATTCGGTAAATCCGTACGTCCAACACTGCCTGCAAAAACAAGGTCACCAGATATCACAAATTCATCCTCATCAAATAGATAAATCACATGACCTGGACTGTGTCCGGGTGTATGCTTCACTTCAAACTTAAAAGAAGCGATTGAAACTTCCCCCATACTTTCCCAAAGATGATCAGCTTTACGCTGAATAATCGGTTGAGTAAGCATTGTAGACAAGTTTAAGGCTGGATCACCGAGGAAATCAGCTTCTAATGTATGTACATAGACTGGAACGTGATAATAATCTCTCAATTGGTCTAAACCACCAATATGATCAAAATGGCAATGGGTTTGAAGAATAGCTTTCGGTTTCCAGCCTTGACCATCAATCCATTCAATCAATTTATCCGCTTCTGCACCCGGATCAAAAAGGATGACCTCTTGATTGGGATGAATCACTACATAAGTATTTTCCTGCATAGGACCCACTGTTTTCATAGCTACTTCTAACATATTATCCTCCTATATATAAATTCGAGGAACTCTTTCACTAATACATGATAATATTTCATAGGAAATAGTTCCTGCCATATGTGCCAACAAAGAGGGGTGATTATAATATTTACCATCTTGACCGATTATTGTCACTTCCGTTCCCACAGGGAATTCCTTGGGTAAACGAATCATTAATTGATCCATATTAATCACACCTAAAACAGGGCATGCATATCCTTCTACCAAAATAGGAATTTTAGCATAAGCGCGAAGCCAACCATCGGCATAGCCAATCGGAATAGTACCAATCCATTCATCCTCTGGACTTTCATAGCTTGCTCCATAAGAAATACGCGTTCCTTTTTCAACTTTCTTCACATAGGACAATTCAGACAACAATTGAAATGCTGGCTTCAAATTAAGTTCATTTGTAGAATTTTTACTGCGTAAACCCTCTTTATCTAAATGATAATCAGTAATTTGCTGGTCCGTCACTAAATCTTCAGGGACACAGTCTCTACTATTGAGACCATACATGGAAATACCTAAGCGTATAATATCTGATCGGTCGCCAATTGCAGGATAAAGTCCCATGGCTGAATTATCAAAGTGTCTTAAAGACACAAAATCAGGAATATAAGAAATTAAAGCTTGCCAACGCTCCCATTGATAGTCAATATAACTTAAGGGGCCACCACCAGCCGTTGCAAAATGAGTGAAAACCCCTTGCCAATTTAGCCACGAATAAGCTTTAACGCCTTCAACAAAGGCTAGTACTTCTTCTTTGGTCCTTAACCCCACTCGTGACATCCCCGTATCCAGCTTCAAATGAAATTTTAATGGATTCTCTTTCAACAGATTCTCTTGCTGATTCTTTTTAAGCTGGTGGAAAGACTGGTCAAAAAAGCTTAAATCTGAAACAGTAATCGTTAAATCATAATATAAAATCTCGGCTATTCCATAGGGTAATGTTAAGCCCATTACTAAAATTGGTATTTTAGTCAGACCCAGCTTGCGGAGTTGGATGGCTTCATCTACTGTGGCAACGCACAATCCATTCACACCTGCTTCAATGGCTGCCTTAGCAATTGGAATTGCTCCATGTCCATAAGCGTTGGCTTTAACTACTGCATATATTTGTTGATGTGAAGCTTTCTTATCTTGGTATAGCTTGATATTATGTTTAATGTTTTCTAAACTAATGACTGCTTGCGTTGGGCGGTGCTCACTTGCTCGATACATTTTTTGACTCCTTACGACTTGTTTATAAATTTTTGATAGGCTTGGTCAATCGTTTGCTGATCACAGTCCATTACAACCATAGCCGTTGCGTAATCTTGACCATGACTAATCGATACTTTGGCATGTTTTATTATTGGACCTGCTGTAATCTTAGGTCGTCCTCTCTCGTCATTGATAATTGAAATATCAGAAAACTTCAAGTGTCCAATCCCTGTACCCATAGCTTTAACATAAGCCTCTTTAGCACAAAAGCGGCCAGCCAAATAAATGAGCTGCCGCTGAGAGGAATATTTATCAAATACTCGTAGTTCTTGATCTGATAATATTTTATTTGGAAAAGCTTTGTGTCTAGCTAGGGCCTTAGCAATCCGATCAATTTCTACAATATCAATTCCTATCTCCATTATAATACCTCAAATATTAACGCTCTTTTTTCTTCATCTTAAAATTTTTCTTGTTAGACTTTGAATAGTTGCCTTTATTACCACCGGAATATTTATTGCGGTTTGATTTGCCAGACTTTTTGCGATAGTTGTCACGATTATTCCGTTTTTTGCGGTCTGCATTTGGTAATGGTTTTTGCGGTGAAATCGAAACGGCAATTTCACGGCTTTCTGAAACAATTTGTCCTAAAAGGGCTGCTACTAAATCTTCCGCTTCATAGTTAGCTAAAAGTAGTTTAGCATTTTGCCGACTATGATTAACCTGGTCGCCTTCTAATTGCTCATTAATCTGTTCGATAATTTGGTGGATTTGTCCTTGCTGTGCTTCTTGAATGGTTGGTGGTTTCATCGGTTGCATTTGTTTACCGACTAATTTTTCGATGGTTCTTAAATAAGGCATTTCAGTCGGTAAGACAAAGGTTAATGACAAACCTTCATTGCCTGCACGCCCTGTACGCCCGATACGGTGAACATAAGACTCAGGATCTTGCGTAATATCATAGTTATAGACGTGAGTAACGCCTGTAATATCTAATCCTCTGGCGGCAACATCAGTTGCGACTAAGAGTTCTACATTGCCTTTTTTGAAGGCGTTAATCACGCTAGACCGTTTCTGTTGAGTAATATCACCATGGATCACTTCTGCATTGTAACCTCTTAGGTTTAGACCACGGCCGACTTCATCGACACGCTTTTTAGTCCGACAGAAGATAATCGCTTGCTTAGGCATTTGAACGTCAAGAAAACGTGATAAGGCATCAAATTTCTCATCGTCACGGCACTTAGCATAAAATTGCTCAATCAAGTCTGCTGTTACATGTTTTGTTTCAATATGTACATGAGCTGGTGATTTAAGAAATTGATCTGCTAAGTTTCGAATTGCTGGTGGCATAGTCGCTGAGAAGAGTAACGTTTGTCTTGCTTGAGGTGTTTTAGAAACAATTGACTTAATATCTTCAATAAAACCCATATTTAGCATTTCGTCGGCTTCATCTAAAACCAAAGTTTGTACATGCTCTAATTTCAAAACTTTTCGATTGATTAAGTCTAGTAGTCGTCCTGGAGTCCCCACAATAACTTGTGGTTTATTACGTTTAATACGCTCAATTTGCTTACCGATTGGTGAGCCACCATAGACCACATAAATACGCGAACGAACGCCTTTTCCTAAACGAAATAACTCTTCCTGAACTTGGATAGCGAGTTCTCTTGTTGGAGCTACCACTAAACTTTGAATATTATCATGGTTGGTTTCCAGTTTATTTAATAAAGGCAGACCAAAGGCTGCTGTTTTTCCTGTTCCTGTTTGCGCTTGACCGATTAAGTCACGGCCCTCCAGTGCTACAGGTATTGCTTTTTGCTGGATGGGAGTTGGCTCTTCAAAACCTAACTCATCAAGTGTTTTAACTAATCGTTCATCTAATTGTAAATCTTTAAATTTCAAATAATTCTTCCTTTTCTTCTATTGATAAGAATTTCAACAAGGGACTGGGTATTTACCCCAGCCCCACTATCATCTGTTTATAAAGTTTTTAAACCTTATGGTTGATCATTGTGTTTTGATTCCAGTTAACGCCGTCACAACGCTCAGTAAGTCAACACCGAAGCTAGACTTAACTAGGATGACATCTTCATTTGATGTCTCTATACTAAGAGCGTCTATCAAACGTTGATGATCTGCTTTTTCATAAAACAACTGTTCCTTTGCAAAAGTTTTTTGCAATTCATCGTATAAATAAGCCATCTGGTCGCCAAACAAGTATACCTTATCTAACACGCTTACGTCCAGTGAATCTTTTAAACTACGATGATATTCTTCACTTTTGGCTCCTAACTCCCTAATATCACCCAAAACAGCAATTTTACGGCCCGCACCTTCTACTTCAACATCAGCCAAAGTATTTAAAACAGCTCGCATGGAAGTTGGACTGGCATTGTAAGCATCATTTAAAAGTCTAGCGCCATTTTTAGTGGTTAACCATTGTACCCGATTGGCTGTCAGTTTAAATTGTGATAATTGGAAAATAGCTTGTTCGGTAGGAACTTCTAATAGTTTAGCAATGCTTAGAGCAATTAAAGCATTAGTAACATTATAGGCTCCAATGATTGGAATCGAACATAGCACATTTTCATCAATATTCGTGCGGAAAAAAGTTTTATTATATTCTTGATTAATAGCGTAAGCATAAAAATCATCACTTTTTTCAAAACCAAAGCAGTAACTTTTAATTTTAACCTGTTTTTTTTGCAACTCTGCTTCAATTAAAGGCTCATTGCCAGGGTATAAGAAAATACCATTGGAAGTGAGACCATCTAATATTTCTAATTTTGCTTGTGTAATACCTTGCCGACTCCCTAAAAATTCTAAGTGGCTCTCTCCGATAATAGTCACTACAGCAATATCAGGCTCAGCGATTTTACTTAATCGACTAATTTCTCCAAAGTCACTCATCCCCATCTCTAAGACACATACCTGCGTATCTTCAGGCATTTGCAATAGTGTATAAGGCATACCAATTTCGTTATTATAATTCCCTTGGGTTTTATGGACACTATATTTTGAAGTTAAACTCATGGCTGTCATGTCTTTAGCAGTTGTTTTACCATTACTCCCTGTGATACCTATCACAATAGGCTGAATAAGATGACGATAATAATTTGCTAATTGATGAAAGGCCGCTAATGTATCTTCAACCTTGATAACAATTAATTGTTCAGAGGGTGCTTCTTCTATAGGACGTGACCAAAAACAAGCGATGGCACCATTATCTATTGCATTTTGAATATAGTCATGACCATCCGTAGTACCCCCTACTAATGGCACAAAAAGACTAGCCTTTTTGACCTTACGTGAGTCAAACTCTACACTAGTAATTTCTTGACCTAAGACTGGCTGATAATTAAACGGATTTAGTTTTAAAGTCTTGATGATTTCGTTAATTTGAATTGCTTTCAAAGACTCGCTCCCTAACTTTTATAACTTTTCATTTGAGACCTTGTTTTATGTCGGCTCAACCCTAATTGAATGAGTTCTTCAATTAAGTCCCGATATTCTAAGCCTGTTGCTTTCCAAAGACTTGGATACATCGAGTATTGGGTGAATCCTGGCATGGTATTTAGCTCATTAATGTAAATATCATGGTTAGCAGTGACAAAAAAGTCGGCCCTTGCTAATCCAGAACCATCAATCACCCGATAAGCTTTTTTCGCATAGTTTTGAATTTCTTCAGATAGACTTTCAGGTAAATCAGCTGGAATTTCCATTTCAACCGTATTATTAATATATTTTTCGGAATAATCGTAGAAATCTTGGGTTTTTACCAATCGTCCCACACAAGACACGTGAATATCTTCATTACCTAAAACGGCTACTTCACACTCATCAGCACTAATTCCTTGCTCAACCACAATGCGACGGTCATACTTCAAAGCTTCATTAACTGCTTCAATTAGCTGATATTTATCTTGAGCCTTAGAAATCCCAACACTCGATCCCATATTAGCTGGCTTGACAAACATTGGGTACAGTAATGTTCCTTCAGCTTTAATAATTAAGTTTTCTTGCTGATTTTTCCACTCTACATCATCAAAGGAAACATAGGGAACTTGAGGAATGCCTGCTTGGGTAAATAAAGATTTAGAAATGATTTTATCCATACCATTTGCTGAAGCGGTAATCCCTGCTCCAACATATGGCATATCTAAAACTTCTACAAAGCCTTGAATAGTGCCATCTTCACCATTAGGACCGTGTAAAACAGGAAAGACTATGGCATCCTCCTCTTGAATCTCTCCCGGTTTTATAACCACTCCTTTTGAAGGTGTATTTGTGGTTGACCACTTTGCATGAGCTGATTCATTAAATATTAATTGCTGATCACCTAAAGAAGGTTCATTCATTTCCGGCCCTTGAATCCATTGCCCATCTTTGGTGATATAAATCGGCTGCACTGTATATAAATTGTACATAATTGCTTGCGAAATATTATGAGCTGAAATAATAGAGATCTCATGCTCAGCACTTTGCCCACCATATAGTAATATTATTTTCATTGAGTTCCCTCCGTCTTGTCTTCCAACTGTTGGCTTAAGTCTTCGATGCGCCATTGACTGGTTGATTCTTGGTAAATTATCTGTCCAACAGCATCTTTACGATCGAAATTACGTGTTAAATAAGTTAATTCATCCTCAATTATATATAGAGGGATACTCCAAGTATCATTTTCTTTAATGGCTTGTTTTAAATCAATTTTTAACCCATTCATAAATAGGGGGCTTAATTCCTCTACTAGTCTAACAGGCATTGGTGCTATTACTTTTTTCCGTCTTGTAAACCACCCAACATTTTCATTGATTATGTTAGACAGATGTTCACTTAGAGCCCGAGCAAAGCGCCCATAAAAGTGAGACATATGCCGATAATATGTTTTATTTAAGCCGTTTGACATGGTTAAATAAACATAGTTATTTTGCAACTTATAAAAGAAAGGTGATCTCAAGGCTTTATTAGCGTGAAAAAGGTAGAGTAGTTCTGAAATTTCAACGGGGGTTAATTGGTGCATCAATTCCATACTATCGAAATCAATCCAATTAGACATTCGACGCCCTTCTTTTTGACAAAGTTCAAAATAGTTTAAAACTTCTGTCTGATTGCGTAGAATTTTAAAATCCGTTTGAACGTCAAAACGACCGAATTCTTCCGGTGCATTCGCTAAAATAATATTTTGTGGTAAATATTGACGATTGAAATCCATTATTTTTAGACTTATTCCTCGCGTCATAAAATAATTAGTAACGGCATCATAATGCACATAAAGATTAATCCGATTCATTCTCTACCTCCTTTCTTTTAAAGATCGGCAACTCACATTCTACTCTCTTTGATTTCCAATGCAAAGCCTAATTTTAAAGAAGGCATAAAATTATTAGTCAAAAGAGACTTGAGGTGCTTGACGAGCAGCTTCTGGAGCTTCTAAATAAGTTTTCTCGCCAAATCCATGGACTCCCGCTACCACATTGTTAGGAAAAACTTGAACCTTCTCATTATAGGTTTGTACACTTGAATTATAAAGTTGGCGAGAAACTGCAATCTTGTTTTCTGTATCTTCAAGTGATCTTTGTAATTCTTGAAAATTAGCGTTCGCTTTTAGATCAGGATATTGTTCCGCTACGACAAGCAAACGTGATAATGCTGAAGTTAAGCTGTTAGATTTGCTATTGATCATTTCTGGACTTGCATCAGCAGGTAGATTAACTAACTGCTGACGCGCTTTGGTCACATTTTCTAGTGTTTGGCGTTCGTGCTCAGCATATCCTTTAACTGTTTCAACCACATTCGGTATCAGATCGTTTCTTCTTTGAAGTTGAACGTCAATTTGACTAAAAGAACCTTCTACCCCGTTACGAGCTTTAATTAAATTGTTATAAACACCTACCCAAAAAAGAGCGATTATACCTATTACACCTAACAAAATATACATAAACATATCCTTAGCACATCCTTTCATATAAATCTATTATAAGCGATTGCAATAAAAGAGTGAATATAAAGCTATTATCTTTAACACTTAATATCAGCGAAGATGAAGCACCATTATTTATTCTTAGACTTTAACGAGTCAATGAGGATGCCGCTTCTCTATCTAAGAGTACGTAAACATTCCGATGCTTTTGTAAAACACTAGCCGGTAAGTCTGATGTAATAGGGCCTTCAATCATACCTCGTACAGCTTGAGCCTTTTGACTACCAAAGGCCATAATTATTATTTTTTTAGCTTTTATAATAGCTCCCACACCCATCGTAATTGCTTTGGTAGGCGTTTCTTCTTTAGAACCAAAAAAACGTTGATTATCATCAATTGTAGATTGCGTCAGACTCACTAGGGATGTGCCAGCTTCTAAATCGGACCCAGGTTCGTTAAACCCTATGTGGCCATTCGAACCCAAGCCTAATAGTTGCAAATCAACCGGATTGTCTTTAATTACTTGATCGTATCGAGCTAACTCAGCATCGATATCTTTAGCCTGTCCATTCGGAATAAAAGAGCCTTTAAAGGGTTTGTTTTTGAAGAGATGGTCATTCATATAGAAAGCATAACTTTGAGGATTCTCGTCATCTAATCCAACGTATTCATCCAAATTAATTGCAACAGCCTGACTGAAGTCCATATCCGACTGACTTAAAAGCTCATATAATCTTTCCGGGGTCGATCCAGTCGCCATACCATATACATCAGCCCCCTCTTGCTGACTAAGCTTGAATATTTCTAAAGCTCTTAATGATGCCTCTTCTGAACTGTTATAGATTTCAACTCTCATAATAAATCCTCCTTAAGTATTAGGCTTTTTTCTTTTAAATAGTTTATCATTAAATATATATTTAACAAAGCAACATTAAATGACATTCTTCTCAAGCTGGCAACATTCAGGTAACAAACCACATAAATTAAATAATTAATGATAAACTAGTATTAACAAATCATTAGGGAGGAGAGCATAAAAGTGTGTGAGAAAAACAAGCTAAAATTAAACCATTCAAAGACTATTCTATGCTTTATAATGTTGATGTGTTTTTTTATCATCAGCATCAAATCTCCCTATATTGAAACGCAAGCTTCAGGCTTCCACAGGCTATCCAGTCCAGTTGAGACTAATCCCGTTAAAAACCCAAGCAACAAACAAACCACCAGCGTTGAAAAACCCGAGGATGAATCAACAACTACCACCCAGGAAGTGATTGCTCCTACTCCACCGATTACTTTCGATCCGAATGAAAGTACTCAAACAAGTCGTCAAGCTAGTAAAGATGAGTCAACAATCACAAGCAATCAATTAACAACCGTCACTAACGATCAAGAAGATAATGATAATCATAATCAAGAAAAAATAACGACAACTCAGGAAAAATCCGAAACCTCTGAGCTGTCCGAGCAAACTACCACTTCTAAAGAAGTGGCCTTCGAAGCTGGTAAATTAACAGTTATTAAAAAAGATACCGTCCCATTGGCGTATATTCTCACTGAATTCGCCACCACTCTTTATGAAAATTCCGATTTTATTCAATCAATCTATTATCAAGGGGCCTTTCTAATTCGCCATCTATTAATTATTCCCGATGCAGACATCTTGACATTATTTGATCATAAAATTATTCGCTGGCTCAATCTTTATGCAGAGTATTTTATGCAAAATAAAACGACTCCATAATCCTTGAAGCGCTACTAAATAAAAGAATATTTTTTCTTTTAACAGTTGATTTTAAAGGATTTTATTAGTATCTTATTTCTATTTTAAATAACCCTTATTGTCCATCTATTCCATTTTTTTGATTATATAAGATTTTCTTATTGTTTTAATAAGTTTTTCAAATGATTTCTCATTAAGTTTAAAAAAATTTATATCACAAAGCTTAATCTTATATGGTTAAGCTTCTTTTTATTAATAAAATATCATATAAAATTTTTAATACTCTAACTATACCAATCGGAATAAAATTAGTGTATAATATTGTTAAAATGATATATTGTAGGGAAGATATAAAATAAGGAGGGTCGCTATGTATATTTCTAATATTAATTCAGCTTCTGTTAAACTAGACAGTATTCAATCCGAAAAAATCACATCCAGTCAAAGATTCACAGTCCAATCTTCAGATAAATTGGTTTTAATTTATGTTCATAAAGGGGCAGCTGATTTCATCTCTGAAGAGAAAATAGGTGGTTTTAAGAAACGTGATATCATCATCCTAAATCCTAACCATTCGATTGAAATCCAACCAATCCGTAAATTAGAATGGTTTCGTGTTGAAATTTCCGGAATTTTGTTTACTTCATCTGCTGAAATTGAATCAATGGATAATATTTTTATCGTTTGCGATCAATCGCAGACCATTAAAAATTACTTAGATCTTGCCCTTATCGAATATAAACAACCCTTTAGAGGGTCTGAACTTGTTTTAAGAAAACTAATTGAGTGTGTCATGGTTCATGTGCTGAGGCACCATGAACTGTCCATTAAAGACTCCTCTATTCAAGTGCGTCACCAAGAAATCGAAATAATCAAAAACTATATTCGTGAACATTTTTCTGAAAAAGTAACTCTTGAACAGCTTTCTGATATTGTTGATATCAATAAATACTATATGATTAGACTGTTTAAACAACAAACAGGACTTTCTCCCATTGATTATTTAATTCATGTGCGACTGTCTGAAGCAGAAAAACTGTTAGCTCAAACGTCTATTACGATTTCAAAAATTTCTGATATAGTTGGCTTTCATTCTCCTTCACACTTTTCAAAAACATTTAAGGAAAGTAATCATATGACCCCTTCAGCTTATCGACGAAAGTTTTCTAGTTTAGCTTAATAAAACAAAGCGCTCCATGAAAATTCTATTTCATGAAGCGCTTATTTTATTCAATCCCTCTAACTTGGCGAATAACATCTGCAATTTTATGCACATACTTATCCACTAATTCGTCGGTCGGAGCTTCGGCCATTACTCGCAGTAATGGTTCCGTTCCACTTGGGCGAACTAAAATTCTTCCTTCACCGGCCATTTCTTTTTCAACCGATTCAATGACTTGTTGAACTTTTGCTTCTTCTAAAACAGTATGTTTATCTCTAACTCGAACATTGACTAACTTTTGCGGATAGATGATGACCTCTTCTGCTAATTCCGATAGTTTCTTCCCCGTTTCACTCATAACAGCCATTAATTGTACGGCTGTTAATAGACCGTCTCCTGTTGTGTTTAAATTTAAGAAGACGATATGTCCAGATTGTTCACCACCTAAGGTATAACCACCTTCACGCATAGCTTCTACAACATAGCGATCTCCAACATTCGTTTTTATTGCAACCATTTCATTGGCTTCTAAAGCTTTATGGAAACCTATATTACTCATAACCGTTGAGACAATCGTATTATCATTTAATCGTCCTTTTTGCTTCAGATGATTTCCACAAATAAAGAGTATCTTATCTCCATCAACTAGATTTCCCTTTTCATCAACTGCAATTAAACGATCTCCATCACCGTCAAAGGCTAATCCTAGATCCACTTCTTTTTCCTTAACTAGCTCTTGCAAAGCTTTTGGATGAGTTGATCCAACCTGATCATTAATGTTTATCCCATTAGGTCGATCACCCATGGTGTAAAAATCAGTGTCTAAATCAGCAAATAATTGATTGATTAAGGGTGAAGTGGCTCCATTTGCCGCATCAATAGCGACACTCAATCCACTTAATTCAACTGAAATAGTTGATTGTAAAAAGTTCAGGTATTTTATAGTTCCTTCATGGAATTCGTCTATTAAGCCTAAGCCTTCAGCGGCTGGTCGAGGCAAATTATCTTCTTCTGAATCTAGTAGTTCTTCTATTTCTTCTTCTTGCTGATCAGATAATTTAAAACCATCGGTACCGAAAAATTTAATCCCATTATCTTCTGCAGGATTATGTGAAGCAGAAATCATGATCCCCGCTACAGCATTTTGCGTTTTAGTTAAATAGGCTACGGCTGGAGTGGGAACAATACCCAATTGCATCACTTCAATCCCAACTGACAAAAGACCTGCGGTTAAAGCAGCTTCTAGCATTTGTCCAGAAACACGTGTATCTCTTGCAACTAAGACTCTTGGTGTTTCAACAGATTCAGCGTGCTGTAAAAGAACATATCCTCCATATCGACCTAATTTGAATGCTAGTTCTGGACTTAATTCCTGATTAGCAACTCCTCTAACACCATCCGTTCCAAAAAATTTTCCCATTTTCTTCTCCTTTTTAAATCTTATAAGTGAGCTTTCTTAAATCTTTTCATTACGTTACTATTGACTTAATTTCACTGGCTCGATTATAACTTCTACTTTAGCCTCATTGATACTCGCGCTCGAAATACCACTCGGTAAATTCAGTAACCCTACAACTTGACCTGATTCTGTCTGTTCGGAAACATCTACAACAAGTTCTACTTCTTTAATCGGATTAAGGATTTTCTGACTACCAAATAATGTGACTTTATCTTGACCAACAATGGAATAACGATAATTATTTTTTGTATTATCTTCTCCTATAGCAGTAATTTTCAAAGGAAATTCTTTCGAGTTTTGGACAATGTTCACTTGTGCTTTAATATCCATTGTTTCTGAGTTCACATCGAGAGGCTTTCCATCTTTGTCTAAAATTTGTAAGCGATAATTACCTGCAAAGGATTCTGCAACCGGTTGGTTAGAGCGAATACTAATGCCCACAAAATCAATGGCATTAATGGCTCTTTGACTGCCTACTAATTTAACTTCTTTTGGATCAATATTAACAGACTCTACCTTAAAATCTGATTCTAATTGAAGATCATCAAGTGAAACTTCAACAGCAACCGTCACAACTTTACGCTGTTGGACCTCTACTTTTACTTTAGAAGGCGAGATGGTATAAGTGATTTCATCGGGTAAGCCGTCTATTAATAATAATAGTTCTCGATCACCAATTTGACCTTTAGAAATTTTCTCAGTTTGAACCATAATGTTTTCGCGTGTCACTTGGTTCAAAATATTTTTAGGGCCATCAAGACGAACGGTCACACTTTCTTTAAGATCACTAACGTAAATATCATCGGGATGATCGCCTAAATATAATGGCACATTATACAAAGTCTCCGATGTATTAAAACTAGAAGCTAATTGAGAATTCACGGCTGCATTACGGGCATTGTTTTCGTTAGTAACAAAAGTATAAATAAATAGAGCAAAAATTAATGAAATAATTCCCACAGCCCAGTTTTTTTCAAATATCTTATTCATTATTTTTGCCACCTTTACTTGAGCGCATCCTGTTAAAGAGGGTTTTAAACATATTAGAATCTTGACTTTTTGAGTCTTTTTTTTCTATCTCTGTATAAAGATATTTGTTAAGCAAATCATGTAGTTCTTCTTTATCTAGATCACGATGTAAAAAATCATTCTTTACAATACTAATTGCGCCCGTTTCTTCGGATACTATTAATGTCAAAGCATCTGTTTTCTCTCCCAGTCCAATTGCCGCCCGGTGCCTTGTTCCTAATTCCTTAGGAATTAATTTACTTTCCGAAAGCGGTAAATAACAAGAGGCAGACGCAATTCTAAAGTCATTGATAATGACTGCTCCATCATGCAAAGGCGTGTTGGGAATAAAGATATTGATTAATAATTGACTAGAAATTTCAGAATCTAATGTTGTCCCAGTACTAATATATTCTTCTAAAGAATCTTCACCTTCAATAGAAATGAGCGCTCCAATTTTACGCTTTGACATATAGAGTAAGGATTTTTTTAAATCCTCAATTAACTCTTCACTCGGATTTCTTGAAGATTGTCTATTTCTAAAAAGGATTTTCCCTAAACTTTCTAACGCTTTTCGCAATTCAGCTTGGAATAAAATAATAAGGGCGACTACTCCCCATGAAATAACTTGCCCCAATAGCCAATCGATTGTTTGTAAACCAATTCCTTGACTTACAAATTTGGCAAAAATAATTAAGCCTATTCCTTGCAAAAGATTCATTGCCCGAGATTGTTTAGCATAGCCTATTAATCGATAAATAATGAACCAGACAATGAAAATATCCAGTAAACTCACAAATGGATGGTTGCCTAGGAACTGATTGAGCCACTCTAGCATCCTTTCACCTACTTTCAACTTAATTACTATTTTACCATAGTCTCATTAACCCATGGTAAAATTTATTTATTGACCCGCTGCCTTCTTAAAGTAAAATGATCCGGTATAGGATCTAATCCTCCTTCTCGGAAGGGGTGACATCTTAAAATACGTGCTAAACCCATTAAAGAACCTTTAAGTGCTCCAAACCGCTCAATCGCTTGAATGGTATAACTTGAACAAGTTGGTGAATAGCGACACGAAGGAGGCGTTAAGGGGGAGATGTATTTTTGGTAGAATCTTATCATTCTAATAAATATCTTTTGCATTTTTACCTCCAATCATTACAATAACCATTTTCTTCTATTATAATAGTTTATGTAGAAGTTACCAAGTAGGAGGAAAAATATGAACAAATTAGCTACAAAAAAACTACTAGACGCTATGCAGAAAAAAGATATCTCACAATTTTTAATATCTGACCCCTCTACAATTGATTATTTAGTAGGATACCATACAGATCCTGGTGAAAGACTTTTATTATTATCAATTAAGCGTAATGGACAAATGCAACTGATTCTTAACCAATTATTCCCTACTTTTAAGGAAAAAGATAATCTAGCTATTAAATATTATAATGATGGAGAACCCATTATTAGAGAATTAGCTGAAGGTTTAGAGGCTGGTAATATCGGTATTGATAAAAACTGGCCAAGTCATTTTTTAATTAACTTGATGAAACAACATCCTAATGCTGAATATGTAAATGGAAGTCCCTTAGTGGATAAAATTCGTGCTATCAAATCAAAAGAAGAAATTGATATCATGCGGGAAGCATCACATCGGAACGATCAAGTCATGCAAGCACTGATTAAAAAGATAGATGCAACCACTAGTGAAAATGAAATAAAAGAACAACTAGCTTCATTATATAAAGAGTACGAATGCGACGGCTTTTCATTTGAACCGATTATTGCCTATGGACCCCATGGTGCTGACCCCCATCATAGTACCGATGATAGTTTACCTCAAGTGGGACAAAGTATCATCATTGATATTGGATCAAGTTATAAAGGATATTGTTCAGATATGACTCGAACTGTCTTTTTTGGCGAAGTGTCCGATAAGCATAAAGAAATCTATCAAACTGTTTTAAAAGCGAACGAAGAGGCTATCAAACAGGTAAAACCAGGGGTGTCATTTGCATCCATTGACTTAACCGCAAGAAAAATCATCGAAGATGCGGGCTATGGTGAATACTTCACTCACCGCACCGGACATTTTATTGGTAGAGACGTCCATGAATATGGGGATGTTAGCCAACATAATCATAATAAAGTAGAAGTGGGAAATGTTTTTTCAATTGAGCCCGGTATCTATCTTCCAGGTGAAATGGGCGTACGCATAGAAGACCTAGTTGTCGTTACAGAAACAGGCTGTGAAGTCATCAACTTAGCGAATAAAGAACTAACCATTCTGCCTAACAAATAAAAAATAACCCTTGTGGCTAATGTAAGCTGCAAGGGTTTCTTAATTTTTTTAATCATGAAGTGCCAGTCCAGCATCATTTAACCATGCATAGACGAGACCAATAACAAGTCCGCCACCAATAAAGTTTGCAACCCAAGCAACAGTCCAAGCTAAAAGAACAGGCACTAACTGAAGAGCTTCTGCTTGATAATTACTAAAAGCAACTAAACTAAATGATCCAAAGTTAGCCACCACATGTTCATAACCTAAAAACACAAACATGAAGATAGCGCCGAAAACAATAACTATCTTAGCAATTTCTTCTTTAGCCAATAAATAACCAACAATTGCTATGTTTACAAAGGTATTGGCTAAAATCCCTTCGATGAAGATCAAAGCTAAATCTTTACCTAACTTTCCATTTACAGTAGTAACAATAAAGCTTTCAGCAGTCAATTGACTGAAAGCGCCTGTTTGGGCAACGATAAAGGCCGCTACAAAAGCTCCAACTAGATTACCAAGGGTACAAAATAGAAGAATCTGAACGGTCTTGTTAGGACTTATAAACTTGTGATAAGTACCTGCCGTTAAATACATCATATTTGAAGTAACTAATTCTTGATGTAGGAATAAAATAAATAAAAGACCAAAAGCAAATAGGATTGAATAAACGAACTTGCCAATATGAGGAGCTCCAACATTAATATAATCCGCAGCATAAACGCCAATAGCTGTAGCTAATACTAACATAGCTCCTGCATACATAGAACGTACAAAATAACGCGCTTTACTCTGTTCGAACAATCCAACCTTCTTATTTACAGAAGACTCAATGATCTTAACAAACTGTGACTCATTTACAATATTTTCTCTCATTCTTTAACTCCTTTAAAGTTATTTAACAACATTCTATAGTTTAGAGGTTTATTACTTTATTATCAAGTTAAAATAATAGAAATTATAGCAAGAATAATGAAAGTTTAAAGACAGTGAGTGGATATAAGTTTTGAAATTATAACTTAACTAGTATTACAGGGAAATCTTTCTTCAAAAATAAATTGAAGAAAAGAAAAAGCTTTATTAGAAGAAGTTAAAGAGAAATTCTTCGTAATAAAACTTAAAATTGTTTATTTATTTTATAAAAGCCACCTGCCGGGATTGAACCGGCGACCTCTTCCTTACCATGGAAGCGCTCTACCTGCTGAGCTAAGGCGGCAAAAAGAAATCTATAAAAAAAAAGACTCCGCCAGTAGGGCTCGAACCTACGACATCATGATTAACAGTCATGCGCTCTG